>JACQXX010000082.1 GCA_016208495.1 Acidobacteriota bacterium
CGGGTCGTAGTCGTACCGTGAAACGACATTTCCGCTGCTGTCCGTCACTTCCCGCACGCTCCCCAGATGGTCCCGCGTGTAGTAGTTTACCGTGCTGTTGGTTTTCACCCCCTGTGAAAAGAATCGCTTGGTGATTGGGTTCACCCCTGGGATTGTTGTTCGCTCCCAGCAGATTTCAGCCCCACACCAGATGTAGCGCTGTTCCCTGACCACCGTGCTGCCTTGTTTGCTGATTTTTTTGATTCGTCGGCCAATCCCATCATACACGAACTCGACCCGGTTTGTCCCCTCCTCAATTTCAACCAGTCGCTGAGCACCGTCCCACCCGAAAGTGCGTGTTCCGTCATTGATCAGACACCCGTTGGCATCATATCCATAATTGGTTTGCGGGGCGGTGCCGACTTTGCGGGTCAACAGTTCATTGCGGTTGTTGAAGGTAAAGTTGGTCGTCGTCGCGCCAATGATTTCCTGGTTCCGATTGGCTGCCAGGTCATAGTTAAACGTGTACGCCGTTGAGCCTCCGCCGCTGGTGGCTTTGGAGTAGGTTTTGAGTTGTCCGGCTGCATCATAGGTCATTGAATCCGAATTGGCAAACCCATTTTTCTGCATGCTCGTGATTTCGCCAAATGGATTGTAGGTGTAATCAAACTGTGAATGAATTGTTGCTGCACCTTTCTTGTTTAGAATCGTTTGCAACCGCCGGTCGTTGCTGTTGCCGAAATAGCTGAACGTCGTGGTTTGGGTATTGGGGTAGGTAATCTGGGTCAGGCGTCTCGTGACTCCGTCATAAGCATAGCCAAATGCCCCCAGCGCATTGGACATATTTGTCACCCGCCCCAACGTGTCGTAGGTCATGGTTTCGGTCACGCCTTCGACTTCTTTGGTCAACATCCGGCCCAGTTCGTCATAGGTGAATTCCAGCGTTCCGTTCGGTGTTACCTC
Organism: Acidobacteriota bacterium; assembly: GCA_016208495.1. NCBI lineage: Bacteria > Pseudomonadati > Acidobacteriota > Acidobacteriota bacterium. The sequence goes on from JACQXX010000082.1 coordinate 943, forward strand.
GCGTGAAAGCTGGTTGGCACCCAGAGACGGCGTGGTTGTGGCCACCGGGTGGTAAAAATAAGCGTAGTCGTTTCCAAGGGTATCCGTCATGCTGGTTACCCGGTTGTACCTCGTACTGTAGTTGTAAGTGACTGCTGGTGTTGCATTTGACGTGAATGCATATGACACGCGGTAAATGTTGTTGTCTGGATAATACAGGAATGTCGTTTCCTGGTTTTGTATATCCGTAGTCTTTTTCAGTCGTCCGGCAGTGTCGTATTCATAATCAATGGTTCCACCGCCATCCTGTACCTTGCTCACAACCCGTCCGATGATATCACGATTCCAGGTTGTCACTTGACCTTTGGCATCGGTCATTTGATACAGACCGCCGCAGTTGCACCAGTTGAAGGTTGTTGTTCGGTTGAGCGGGTCCTTAACCGAGACCACCCGCCGCAGGGCATCATAGGTCATTTCGGTGATTCGTCCCAGCCGATCCCGACTCTTGAACAAGTCAAGTTTGTCATAGGTCATTTCCTCATAGGTCGTGTCCGGGTAGGTAATCCGGGTTGGCCGATCCATCGCGTCATAATCAGTCGTGGTGGTAAAGCCATCCGAATCCGTCACCGTTCGCACCCGACCATATCCATCATAGGTGTAGGTCGTGGTCGCACCGCTCACCGGTCCCGTCACGCCCGTCAGGTAGCCGTTTGTGTCATAGGCATAGGTCGTGGTTTCATTTTTCGCGTTTGTCACCGTCAACACCTGTCCACGGGCGTTGTAAGTGTACGTCGTCGTTTTTCCATCAGCCCCGGTACTGCTGGTTGGAAGGTGTTGTGAGTTGTACTGGTATTTGGCAATCACGTCATAGACCCCGGCGGCAGCGCCTTCGGTCGTTTGACGGACTTCCACCAGGTCAATCCCGTTTGAGGCATAAATGTTGATGGTTTTCCGTCCCTGAGTGTTGGCGCTTTGCTGCACATTGTTGAACGGGTCAATCATTGAGGTAACCTGACCGAAACTGTTGTATTCCATCCGGGTCAACTGGGTTCGGTCAGTGGTTGAAAGCGGGTTATGATCCAAAACACGTCCGATTTTCGAGGGCCGGGCCACCGTACCCTGAAACCCATTTGATGTTTGCCCAGGATAGTTGTACCAGACCCGGCCTTCAAATGGTCGTTTCTCGCTGAGTTTGTATCCGGAGGTGTAGAATGGGGCATCTGTCTTGTGCCCCCATTGAGTATGGATGGCCCGGTTGTAATCAAACCGATATCTCCCCCAGGTGCTTTTGTTAAAGTAAAATGATCCTCGATACTGATGGCTTGATGCCGCCAGCATTCCCGTCGGCAGGGGAAACGGATCAGTTTCCGTATATAACCCGTCGGCATCCCGAAGTGACTCCAGCCGCTCGGCGTCACCGTATGGGTCGGTTGCCATCAACCAGCGGTTACTGCCATAAGCGGGATCAGCCGACCCCGTTTCAAAGGTGGTTGTGCCATACGGCGTTGTCATCGAAGTGATGAAGTCATTGGTTCCATAGGCAAATTTGGAAGTCAGTGAAATCACATCCTCAATGCTATACAGTTGGTTTGAAGGATTGTAGTCAAAGAGGGCAAAGCGACCGAATGGGTCGGTCACTTTCGTGATTTTCAACGGATCGGTCAGATGGTCATAGCTCAGGGTCGTCACCTGGCCGATGGTGTCCTGGATTTCCCGTAACCGCAGACTGCCGTCATAGTTCAAGGAGACCGTATCTCCTTGTGGATCAACATGCTGGATCAGGAAAATCTTGCGGGGCGCCGTTGTGGAACCATCCGAGGCGCTGTACACATCCTTTGAGCCATCACGGTTCCGGCGCTCATACGATGACGAGGAAATACGCACCAGTTTGGACTGGTCATATTCTTCAGGGTCAAAATCCTGAGTGGTGGTGTTGAATTTATGGATCGCTCGACCTCCCCCGCGCAAATACACCCCAACGTCAGTGCTGGGGTTGGTCGGGTCATCCTCGACGTAGGCAAACCAGTTGTGAGTCCAGTTCCGACCCAGGTTGGAATAAGTGAACACAGATGGCTGGAAATACTCACGCTGGTTGTAGGTCACGGTAAAACTGACTCCTGGACCAACCGGCGGGCGATATCCAACCGGCGTGTCTTTGATGTTCAGGTTGACCAGCATAGTATGGAACGCATAGGTTGCCATTCCAGTTGAATCTTCGCACCCACCCGGACAATCATCGCCAGTCTTATCACTATCGCACCGGTACGGGTTGGGGTCGTGGTCATCGGCGGCACCTTTCCCCCACACGGTGGCGGCTTCGTCCTTTGAGATTGGCTTCCATCCAGAGGGAAGTTCGCCTCCAGGGGCCAGAAAATATCCACTTCCTTCCTGATCCAGGGCTTCTTTGCTTACCCAGAAATCTTCACCGAAGGTTGGGTCGGCAATTTTGTATCGGACCACTCCGCTTTTCAGTTGGGTTTGACCAACCACTGCCGCGAAGTGACCCGCTTTCCAGTGAACAATCGCTGGAAACATGACCTCACTCCCCGGTTCACGCTTCGCCGGTTGATACCCCATTTTGATGTCTTCAGCCATTTTCACCAGTTGCGCGAGCGAAGTTCCCTGACGGGTTGAGCGCATGGCGATGATTTTGGGATTGAGTTTATCCGATGGATTTTGTAAACCGCGCACTTTATTGAGCGCATAAGGTCCACAGAGAAAAGAAGTTCCAGGCGTCAGATTCATCAAACCCAGACCTTCTTTGGCGTTGTTGAATTTCTGGGCAGCGGCGCCCAGCAGATTTCGGGAACCGACTTCCTGAAAGAGTTTTTCCAGGCGGTCATACCGACCCAGTCGGGCATTGAGCGAAGCCAGTTCGGCCACGGCCCGATCAGCCACGGCTCGCGGACGTTCAAGTGTTTCGGCTTTGGAAAGAGTCCATGCAGATTCCCAGGCATCCATCGCTTTCAAAAAATACCCGGTTTGACGGTAAAACAGGCCCAGGTTGAGTTGCACTGAGGCATTCCATCCGGAATCAGGGTGGGTTTTGACAAATTCGACTAACGCTGAGGTGTCATCGAGGTTTTGACGACTGAGAAATTGTGTCGTTGCTTCGGCCAGGGCTGCATTTTCAGCCGTGAGTTTTGCGGATTCAGGATCAACCTTGCCGATGTAGACAAACGGTTCAGCCAGTACTTTTACCCGTGACAGTTCATCCACAGTTGGTTTTGCCGAATAAGAAGGATACGTCGGCCAGGGATCGAACGCCGTTAACGTTCGGTTGACGGTGACAACTTTCGGCGTCGGAGGCGCCGTCGAGTTAGGCTTGGCGGTTTCGTCGGTGGAATCGGCCAGTACCCGCCAGGGCAGGCCCATCGAGAGTTGAAGACTGGCAAGCAGCACGGCCAAAAACATGACCGGAAGCCGCCGCCGATACAAACGCACACTTGTACCAGAGGAGCCAAACATGGTAGCTTTGTCTTCCTTTCTTTGTAACAATTGAAAGCACCGCATCAGGTCAGGCAGGGAGAGTTTGCGAGACGGTCCGTGCCTGACCTGCCGTGTTAGAAACGTGGTTGAGAGTCCCGCCTTCAGGCGGTTCTGGAAATGAGCAAATCCTCCAAATTGTTGATCACATTTGTGTTACGTCACCTCAACCTGCCGGGTGATCCAGCACGAGGTTGGAATGATTTCCGTTCAGAGTTGCTGCCTTTAGGCGGTCCCGTTCAGAGTTCCGCCTTCAGGCGGCCCCGATGTCCCTTCAGACCAGGTTCAGGATACAAAACCCGCCTAAAGGCGGAACTCTGAACTTTTTTCTCGTTGTTTAAGGTCTTGATACAACTCAAGTTGTTTGATTTGTTGGGTCGAAGCAAGCTCACGCTTAAGCTCCGTGCTTTTGGCTGATTTCAAGAAATTGAAAGATGAATCATTCGTAAAGTTTACCTGCTTCAAAGCGGCGTCAAGCCGCCGCACTCCGAAATTTCAAAAGTATCTGGCCTGAGTCGGTTTAGAATGAACCCAGGAAAGTTCGCATCACCACATGCGAGGCATAACCGTCATTGTGCTGGGTTCAGGTTCAATTGTGCCTGTTATCTTTTTGAAAAGGTGAGTGAGAATACTTTGGTGCCCCCCCCCCTCGTCAAGCATTATATTCCGGAAATATTGTAAAATGTGGCTAATTAGAGCGTGTCGCAGAACTCTATGCCTGAAAAATAAGCACTTACAGCTTCTGCGCATTTTCCTCTTTGAATCCAGTCCCGAAAAATTGTGAAGGAGTCAATGAAATCATGACTAGGTTGAATTCGTAAGTGCTTTGCTCATCTAATTATATGAAACTAAAGGGTCAATAATTTCTCCACGGCAAAATGCACGGAAGTCAATCAGATGAAGGGCGGCCCTTTTTCCAATGCAGTCACGGTTGATATAGCTTTTTAGATAAATATTTCCTGGGAGCGCGGGCGTCCCGCCCGCACCAAATCTATTGATGACAAATGAGTTGCGGGCGAGACGCCCCGCGCTCCCAGGCAGGAATCTTTTTTTCTGAAGAACTATAGTTGTCTCAGCTTCACAGGTTCACTGATTCAGCTTGAACTCAACCACTGTCCCGCCCGGCTCCTTTTGAGCCCAGGTCACCTGCGCTGAAATCAAACTGGTGCGGGAGCGGATGTTGGCCAGGCTGGAAGTGAAAGAGACGGCAAGATAAATTTCTGGGAGTCTGTTTCCGAAAATTGCACTGGAATTTGGCGTTGGCTGGGGTTTATGCAACGATAAGTACCTTGCCATAAATTTATTGAGAGATTGAATCTCGGAAGTATTTGATTCTTTTTGTGTATTTCGTGTATTTCGTGGTTAAAAACGTCTTGGAATTTTCGGTAACGTACTTATGACCACCTCATCCTCACCACCACGTACCACGCTGACCAGCTTTTTGGCTGACTTTCTCAACCGTGGCAACGAAACGGCCTTTGCTGTCAAACGAGGCGTGCGGGTGATTCGCTGGTCATATCGGCGGACGGCTGAAATCGCGTTTCAAATCGCCCATGAACTCACCGCCCAGGGAATTGAACCAGGAGACCGGATTTTAATGTGGGCTGAGAATAGCCCTGAATGGGTAGCGGCCTTTTTCGGATGTTTACTGGTTGGCAGCGTGGCCGTGCCGCTCGATTCTCAAAGCACACCTGAGTTTGTCAGTCGAATCATCAGCCAAACCGGGGCCAAACAAGGATTTTGTGATTCGGCGACCCAGGCTCAGTCTCCTCCGGAAATCTCCTGGCTTCGGCTGGAAACTATTCAAGCAACCGTCTCAAAACATCCTCACACGCCCTGGCATCCAGTTGAAATCAAGTCAACTGATGTGGCTGAAATCATTTTCACTTCAGGCACAACGGCGGAACCCAGGGGAATTTGCCTTTCCCACCGCAATCTGTTGGTCAATCTGCAGCCACTCGAACAGGAAATCCAGAAGTATTTAAAATGGGAACGGCCTTTTCATCCAATTCGATTTCTGGACTTACTCCCATTAAGTCACGTGTTTGGCCAGTTTATGGGTGTCTTTGTGCCCCAGTTGCTCGGTGGTGAAGTCCACTTCCAAACCAGCGTCAACCCAACCGAAATTCTGGAGACCATTCGCCGGGAGCGGATTTCAGTTTGTGTGATTGTTCCCCGGTTGCTTGAAACCCTGCGGCAAAAAGTAGAGCGAGACTGGCTGGTGTCGCACCCTGGTCAATCACTCCAGACGGTGCTGGCTGAGTGCCCGAAGGAACACTTTGCCCGTCGCTGGTGGCGATTCCGGAAGGTTCACAACCAGTTTGGCTGGAAGTTTTGGGCCTTTATTTCGGGCGGTGCCACGCTGGACCAAAACCTTGAAGCTTTCTGGCGGCACCTGGGGTTTGCGTTAATTCAGGGTTATGGAATGACCGAAACCGCTTCGCTGGTCAGTGTGGTGCATCCCTTTAAACTCAGCCAGGGTTCAATTGGGAAAGCGCTTCCAGGCCGAGAACTCAAGCTTGATGACGGCGGAGAAATTCTGGTCCGAGGTGAAAATATTGCCGCTGGTGTCTGGCAAGGAGACAAAATTCAACCTCTGAGCGACGATGGGTGGCTCCGCACCGGGGATATTGGGTCTCGTGATGCGGAAGGCAACCTGTTTTTTCGTGGGCGGAAAAAAGAGGTCATTGTGACCGGCGCCGGGATGAATATCTACCCCGAGGATTTGGAAGCCGCCCTGCTCCGGCAGCCTGAAATCTGGCAGGCCGCTGTGTTTGGGATAGACGGTCAAACCGGACCAGAACCCGTAGCCGTGGTGATTGTACGGGATGAACAAACAGCGGTTGATCAACTTCTGGCAACCGTGAACGCTGGATTGAACCCGTACCAGTCCATTCGACGATGTCTGGTGTGGCCGGGGTCTGATTTTCCACGCACCAGCACCCACAAAACCCGCAAGCGCGATGTCATGGCCTGGGCCACCGCACAGCTTGGGACTGGCCAAAGCCAAACGCTCTGCGAAGAGTTGACTTCAGATTTTCTGTTGACTGCGATTGAAAAAATTACCCATGAAAAACCACTCCGGTTTGATCCGGAAGCAAATTTGACGACCGATTGCCGGCTTGATTCGCTTGGAAAGGTTGAACTCTTGAGCTGGCTTGAAGACCACTTTCACATCGAACTGGATGAAGCCGCATTTACGGCGGCAACCACAGTGGGCCAGCTTCAATACCTGATTGAACAGGCGATTGGAGCGACCAGCCCTGGGTTGCGTGAGTCAAAAGCGTCACCCGTTGAGCCCCAGCCACTTTCTGACGCGCCCTATCCATTCCCGGCCTGGGCGATGCGTGCTCCGTGGACGTGGTTGCGGCAACTGCTGTTTTACAGCATTGTCTGGCCAGTCTGTACGGTGTTGTGTTGGACACGAGTGGAAGGCCGCGACCATCTGGCTCACCTGACTGGCCCGGTGGTGCTGGTTGCCAACCACATCACGATTGCCGACCACGCGCTGATTTTAGCGGCGCTCCCGGCAAAGGTACGTTCCCGACTGGCGATTGCCATGGAAGGCGAGCGCTTGCGGGATTTTCGATTTCCCCCGGCAGGCACAGGATGGGTTCGGAGACTCTGGATGCCGGTGCAATATCTTCTGATCGTGCTCTTTTTCAACGTATTTCCACTGCCGCAAAAAAGCGGGTTCCGGCGGAGTTTTCGCTACGCCGGGCAGGCCGTGGATCAGGGGTTTCACATTTTGATTTTTCCCGAGGGTCGCCGGTCAGAGGAAGGTCACATGCATCCGTTTCGGTCAGGTATTGGCGTCCTGGCCAGGGAAATCCAGGTGCCGGTGGTGCCAGTCTACCTGGCTGGTCTGTACGAATTACAACAAAAAGGAAAGCAGCGCTGGTTCAATCGCTTTTGGGCGGCACCGGGTTCAGTTCAGATTCGATTTGGCCCATCAGTTTCTTTTTCAAAGGATGCGCACCCGGAACACATCGCCCGAGAACTTGAACAAGCTGTCCGTAGACTTGAATAACCGAAAAATTATCAAATACCAATAGAAGATTTTGGAAACAGTTATTTTTCAACAGGTTAGTTTTTATTCCCTCAAAAAGAAAACTTACAAAATAGTATAGCTAAAGAACAGTGAAAGGATATACTTTTGCACACGTTCCGTATATGCTGTGGCCTTCATTTCTGACAACTTTTTAAAGAGGGCAGCCATGAAGCCACAGGACTTCTCGCAATTGGACCTTATCCAGTTAACCTTCGGTTGTAAGAGCACTCGACCGGCCACACTTCCGCCATTTCTTGGGTCAACGCTTCGAGGTGCCTTTGGACATGCGTTCAAACAAGTCGCCTGCGCCCTCGAAGGACCAACCCGCTGTGCTCAAACCTGCCAGCAACCTGCCCAGTGCCGCTATGCCTTTCTATTTGAAACGGCAGTTCCACAGCACCAGTCTCCAAATCACCGCCACCAGGATATTCCCCATCCCTACCTGTTGATTCCTCCGCTTGTGCATTACAGTGTCTCCCGCATTGGGTTCAAGGAAGGTGATCCACTGGAATTTGGGATTATCCTTATGGGCGAAGCCATCAACCTGGTTTTGCTGGTAACCGTCGCTGTCGAACTGATGCTGGACCAGGGACTTGGTTCATCGCGGACGCCGTTCCAACTGGCTTCCGTGACCGCCTGGGGGAAAACCCAAATTTGTTCGATTGAGAAACCAAAGCCTGATACCGAAGCGCTTTATGCCGCGATCACACCTCTTTCCAACGTGATCGAACGGCGACTGGCGCCACTCAACCCTCTGGCGGAATCACTCACCCTTCGGTTTTTGACACCGTTGCGACTTCGCAAGGGAGGCAATTTGCAGGACAGCATCGGTTTTGTGGATATTGTTCGCCACCTAATGCGCCGAATGGAGACCTTGACCGAAGCCTTCGGCTCGGCGCCTCCACGGGTTGACACCGAACGTCTGCCGGCCCTGGCAAGCCAGATCCAAACCACCGCCAATTCATTGTGGTGGAATGATATGGAGCGGTTTTCAAATCGGCAGCAAACCAAATTAAAACTAGGCGGGCTGATGGGTGAAATTTGTTTTTCAGGTCCAGTGTTAGCCGAGTTCCTTCCTTTGCTGGCTGCCGGGGAGGTGCTGCACATTGGGACGGCGACTACCTTTGGGCTTGGACGGTACGAACTTCTTCATGACCTCAAATAGGGAGAAAAAACTATGGAACGGACGATATTGATTCTCATCGGCGGACGAAGCGCAATTCCAGCCATGATGAGGACATTACAATTTTCGCAGACGTTGGCAAGGAGTTCTCATGATTGTAATTAACTTTTCCCACCCGCTTACCCCAACCCAGATAACTGCCATTGAAAATCTGGCGGGCAATGTGATTCAAGAAGTCATACAAATCAAAACGCAACTTGATCCTCAACAACCATTTGGCGAGCAAGTGAAACCCCTGATTGAATCTATCCCGTTTCTTTCCCAGCAGTGGCAAACCGAAGCCATTTTGATCAATCTGCCGAGTTTTAGCCCGATTGCGGCGCTGGTTCTGGCTGCACTGCACGGCAGGATGGGATATTTCCCGGCGGTTGTGCGACTTCGACCAATTGAAGGCAAAGTTCCGCCTCAGTTCGAAGTTGCTGAAATCCTCAATTTGCAGGCCATCCGTGATTCAGCCCGTTCTGACCGATAATGACGGCTTCAGTTTCGGTATCCGCCTGACCATCCGCATCTGGAATAGATTGGTTTTGACAGTCCAAAGTTCATCCTTTAAAGTAGCCAGACCTTCGTTCACTTTCCAATCCCGCCAACCTGAGCCATGGTCAAAACGGTGAAAGGTTCGCACAATTCCTGTAAACTTTGAAAACAGATGTTTTATGTTTGATGGTGTCCAACGAGTAACTGTTTAGAACCAGGCCGATCCTGTACCTTTTCATTGTCACTTAGACGTGCTGCAGTGCGGATTGGAACAAATTGTTCACTTTCTGGGAGGGGTGGCCCTTTCAAGTGTAGATTTTTGGTTTGCACCTCGAAGAGTTGCCGTTCGGATAGCCGGTCGGTTGGCCGCTTTGGGCCTACCACCGGATCCGGTGGCCGATTCTTTTTCCCCGCGCGAGCCGCGCCCCACAGGGGCGCGGCTCGCGCGGGGGGGTAGGGAAACGACCCTTTCCCGGTGGTAGCTCACAAAGCCTCGCAACCGACCGGCTATCCGAACGGCAGCCCTTCGGGATGCTCAAAACAGTTTTCATCGCCTCGTCCCAGCCGGAGTTCATTAAAAAATCTACACGTGAAGAAGGGGCGGCCCTGCTGGTCGGCCACTTAGACGTGCTGCAGTGCGGATTGGGAATACCCAAGGCAACTCATTTTAAGAGAAAAAGTTATGGGGAATCTAAATCTTCAGTTTATTCAAACGGATCAAAACTTTCAGATCCTTGATTTTTACGTTGATGGCAACCTGACGCTGGACCCAGGAACCCTGGCTGAGGTTCAGCTTCCCAGTGGGGCTAATCTGGATAAAGGGCTGGTCATCAATGGGAAAGGGCCAGTCTGGCTCTATGCTCGTTTAGCAGGTCTTTGTCAGGATTTTCCCTGGGTTGGGACGTTTGACCCTCGGTTTGGATCACTCATTGTCCTATCCAGAATCCCGGAAATGCAGGTTGGAACCATGATTCCGGCAAACCAGATAACCCTTTATTTGACAACCCGGAAGTCTGACGCCTCACCCGTTGTCGGGGCGCAAGTCACCGTGAGCAGCAAAGTGATTGCCTTTGTTGGTCCTCCACATAGCGGCAAATCAGTTTTGGCGTATTTGGTGCAAGATCGTCTCAAACAATTGATGGGGGCAGACTATGGCACTGACTTTTTCCTGATAGTCGCTTGTCCCGATGGAGAAGGAATTTGGAGCCAGGAATCTTTGCCCGAAGTGGTGAGCATCATCCGGCACAAAGGAACTTTTGACCAGGATTTTATCGAAAAAACCAGGGTGTCGTTGGAAGGTTTGAAAGCTCAAAAAAGGCTGGTGTTTGTTGATTGTGGCGGGAAAATCAAAAGGGACATTCAAGCGTTTCTCAATTTATGTACTCACGCGATCATTGTTGCCGCAAAAGACAAACCTCACGCCAGTTGTGAATGGCGCGGCGCCTGTCTGGCAAGTGGTGTGGAAATTGTGGCCGAGGTCGAGTCGGTGCTTGAACCTGAAGAAACCGTTTTGGAGAGTTCTCCGCTCAAAATTCGCTTTGGACCGCTTGAGCGAAACCGGACTGAGGTCGTGGTTCCCGATAAACTGATGGCTGCCATTCTGGCTGGAACAAAGTGGGAAGCCGCTTCATTCTCTTCGCAGTTTTAGAAGCCCTTCTCTTCTTGTGCTTAAAGTATTCTACCTGATTTCACAGGTGGAATTATTCCCTAATCAAAAATCGTTGAAAAGTTGATTTCGACCGGAAACCCAGCTATCGAGGTGAGTTTAGTGGTGGCCGTATACGTTTCCTGGACGTCGTACCTCCCAGCTTTTGGCTGCTGGTAAGCCAGGATTTTCTCAGCCGTCAAATCAACAATCCATACTTCGGGAATTTCAGCCTGGGCATACATTGGCAACTTTGTGTCTCGGTCGTAACTGAGCGAAAGGTCTGAGACTTCAATGACGAGCAGCACCTCGTTCGCCTGCGGATGTTGTTCCGCATAGAAGTCATCTTTGAACTGGAGAATTGAAAGATCAGGTTGGGGTTCGGTAAACGAATCCAGTTGAATTGGATCCTGGACACCAATAATCACTTTTCCAAGCAGTTGCCTCGAAAGCAGTGCATTAAACCGTTTGACACAGGCGGCATGCCGACTTCCAAAGGGACTCATTGAAATGACCACACCAGCAATCAGTTCTGTTCGGTCATCTTCAGTCAAGATTCCAGTTTCAACCATCCGGTGGAAATCCTGAACTGAAAACCACCTTTTTGTGGGATGTGTTGACATATAAACCACCTTTCTGGGGCTGAAAAACCCAGGGCTCAGGGCTTGGGGCTGAAGAAAACGGGCTGAAGAAGTCGGGCTGAAGAATAAACTTTTCGAAAAGCGCCAAGCACCAGGAACCAAGCACTAAACCACCAACCACCAACCACTAACCACTAACCACTTTCTTCATTCTTCATTCTCTAGCCGCTTACACCTTTGGCCATGACCGGAATTTTGGCCAGCTTTTCAGATGCGTCTACCTGCATGCGGGCAAATCCTTCGGGGTCCTTTCGCCAGGTTTCAGCCAAGTCCTGTTTTTTCGCGATGTCTTCATCCGTGATGTATTTTCCGAATGATCGCAATCCGGCCAATTGATATCCATGCTTTTTGAAGAGCCGGTAGATTTCCTTCACCCGGTCTATCGTGATGTTGCGCCCGAGCGTGTAGTCTTCAAACCGACCTTCCATTGCCAAAAGCGAAGTTTCCGCCAGACAGGCATAGGCCGTTTTCGGCGGAAGCCCGATGTTATAGCCAAAATCAATATCACCTGGGATCAAAACTTCTCCACTTTCAATGACCAAAACATCTGGCCTGAGCGCGCCTTCCTTTTTATTGATATCGGGCGGGCGGGCGACGTCACAAATCACGGCGCCAGGTTTGCATTTCGTGATATCCACAATTCGTTGTCCAAAGGCTGACGTTGCCGTCACGATCAAATCACATTCTGGGAGGAGTTCATCCGGACGTGTGGCAATCGCGACTTTGGCTTCCGGGGTTTCTTCCAGGATCGAGCGTTTTAAGTCAATCAGGCGCTCGGGTTCGATAGAGACCAGCACCACGTCATGAATTGCCTGGGCCAGGAGTCGTGAACACACCGAACCAATTGAACCGGTTGCGCCAATGATCATGGCTTTGCCACGGGTTAGATCTTTCATGCCCATCTTGATGACGGCTTGTTTGGCCGCTTCGAGCGTCGCCGCCACGGTCAGGCTGTTTCCACTGGTGATGGCAATATCGGCTTCGTGCGCCACGGTCATTCCAGCATCGCCGACCACGCTGGTAAAGGCCCCCAATCCCATAATGCGTGCCCCCAGTCGTTCGGCCATGCGGGCCGCCCGGTTGAGTTGTTTGTAGGTAAATCGGGGATCCATGCGCATCATTCGCCGAGGGGTGGCACACAGGGTAATCAAAAACCCTTCAATGCGTTGGCCGGTCGTAGGTGAAACCCCACCAGTAACTCGGGAGAGATAAATTGGTGGAAGGTACGACCCCACCATTTCGACCAGCCAATCAGGAAAGAACCTCGTCCAGGTAAAACGTGGGTCAGCGTTGAGAAAACTGACGTCAAGTGGGTGAATCACAAACGCAAATCGGTTGATTCCAGCTTCGTCTGGCTGGAGGTACTGAATTGACGGCGTCCATTGAATTTCAGCCATCAGGTCCAGATAGGTATTTTCATCCAACGGGGAATCTTTTTTGGTGCGCAACGAAGCCAGGACGGCTTCCAGCGTTGCCGCCGACCAGCAGCCGAGTGCGTCATTTTTTGAAAGCGAAGGCATCAGAGTCACAACGATTGAAACCCCACGTTCGCGCAACTCTTCGATTTGGTTGGGCGAGGCGTTTTCAACCACAACAGTCTTGCGCTTCAGTGTTTTGGGAGCATAGCGAAGGATGGCGCCGATGTCGCCGGCAATCACTTCAGCCCAATCGAAAATTTGGGTTGTCCGTTTCGCGTGAGGTTCGCCAGGGGAAGGTTGCAACCGACGAAAGGGAGCGTCTTTTAATTGATCAAGTGTGGTTGGCGCCGCCTGTTCGAGCGTGTATTTTGCTCCGACACCAGGAAGTGCCGGAAGATTAAAATACATGATCGGGTCGCCATAACGAAGTTCCGAACCGCTCCGCCCCAGTGCATGAGCCAGGCCCGTGTGATTTAATCCAGGAAACATCAATATTCGCTTATAACTGAAAATTCCCGGTTGCGCCCGATTGGCCAGAATTACCCCCCACCGTTCCAATCCTGAACGCACGCCGTGGCCATCAACGACTGGGGTTTGCGTTGCGGCTTTGGCCAGGCGGGTCCCTGACGAATGTGGTTGGCGAGCCGAGCCCAGTTCCAGTGTGGCCGGCATGCCTTCGAGGGCAATGGCATCAACTTTCCCATCAAACTGGGAGATCAATGCCTGGACTTTTTCTGGATCACCTTCCGAACCGATTCGTTCAATTTCAATTGTTTCTCCAAGAAATTCGATGGTTTCCTGGCGGTGTTCCTGATTGGTGTGGATGACGAGGATCTTTTTCATGGCAGTTTTTTCACTTTGCAACTCAAAAGGTGAAGACGTGCGGTTCAATCATTCCAGGTCTGGGGCAACCCGATTTTTTCACTTGACTATGCAGGAGACAATTTTCAGGCCACAAATCTGAGAACCCGTGAGTTTTTAGAGGATTCTCCATATATTCACCCTTCCTGTATTTTGATGAAGGTCAGAATTTTGAGGAGGTGAATCAAAATGTTGGCCTCTGTCTGTTCAACTTTGTTCCGAATTCTGACTTTTCAATTTACCAAAGCTGAGATTGAAAATCCCTCATACTGGCATCTGGTAGTTGGTTTTATTTTGACGTGGGTCGTTGGGATTAGGCGATACTGGGATCATCCCAAAGCTGAATTATTACAATATTTTGGACCAGGGTCCGTGATGTATGTTTTGGTACTGGCGCTCTATCTCTATCTGGTTGTTTTGCCCGTATGGCCAGATACCTGGTCTTATCGCCAACTGCTCACATTTATTCGACTGACCTCTCCCCTGGCCATCCTATATGTGTACCAGTTGAAAAATAGTTTTCACTTGAAATGGCGCGAGCATTGAACGTCTGGTTTTTGGTGATTGTGGGTACCTGGAGCGTTGTTGCTGGTTTGATTTACTTGCGAAGATATGCGGGATTGAGGAATTTTGCGCAGTTTGCCGCAACCTTTCTCCCGCTTTCCCTTATTGTCATGGCACTGGTCAGGCTGAACCTGCTCGCTTACGGTTCATATTGAATTTCGCCGTTTCTGGTGGTGTACTATGTTCTGGCAATTGTCGGGCAGTGGAAAAAAGATCGCCTGAGAGTTCCTCCCAAACTCCCGATTTACACCAGTCGCTTCAGTCAAAGGGAATCAAGATGAAATTGTTGGACGCCAATCAATTAGAACGCTCATCGATTGTGGCCAATTCACTGATGAACCGTGAGCGAAATGTCGCCGGCACCAATAGCTACCAAAAAGACCTGCGGTTTGATGTGCTCAATTTCATCACAACCGGGCTCTCTCGGAAGTCAACGATGTCGTGGCTTGACCTGTGTTGTGGGACGGGAAAAGCCGTTCTGCAATCAGCTCAGACATTGAACGAATCTGGTTTGGCTGGAAAGGTGAGCCTGGTGGGAGTTGACCTGGTGGATAGATTTTTCCCCAAACCTGAATCCTTTTATTTTCTGGAGCTGGTTCCGGCTTCGCTCTCGAATTGGCACCCAGTTCAGCCATTTGACCTGATTACCTGTGTGCATGGATTGCACTATATCGGGGATAAACTTGACTTGATCACCCGCGCTGTATCCTGGTTGACGACAGAGGGGGTTTTTGTTGCCAATCTGGACCTGAACAATCTCAAACTTGACCATCGAATGTCAGCAAATCGGTTACTGGTTTCACTTTTGAAAAAACAGGGACTGCACTTTGATGCCCGCCGAAAAATCCTGACCTGTCTTGGACAAAAACAGATCAGTTTGAACCTGACATTTCTTGGCGCTGATGATCAGGCTGGCCCAAATTATACAGGGCAACCAGCGGTAAATTCCTATTACCGGTGAGACGGTATTTCAAGAAAATGGGTTGAGCTTCCAGGCAGCAACTCTTTGTTAGATCGAAAATAAAGGGCTTACAGGTGTGAAAAAGCTGTAAGTTCTTTGAATTGATTCAAATAAAGAATTGCTGGCTTCCAGAAATCGCCCGTTTGAATAGGCCCTGGGTTACAAGGCTTTGCGAGCCACCTGGGAAACCTCGATCATTACCTCAAAAGATTGTGAGCAGATTGTGAGCATAGAAACCCAAATATTTCGCGTTTTGTAGCAGGTCAGAATATTTGGTTATGTAAGGAGTTCCCCTATGTCCCAACCGTTGAGAGAAAGTCAAAAAATGAGGCACTGTGTAAGAATTTTTATTTGCCTGGGTTTTGTTATTTTATTTTGTACCAATAGCTGGGCAATGCAAAAAAGGGAATGGCCATCAGTTATTGGCGTGAAATACCAATCAGCTACACATTCAGAGACCAAAAGTGAATCATCCGGAAAAAATGCCTTCCAAAAGCCGATTTTCATTTCAGGTACTGGGTCTGCAACAACCATCTTAACTGTTGATTATAACCAGGATGGAGTAACCGACCTGATTGAGAGAGCAGGGAATGTAATTACAATTCACCTGGCAAACAGCGATGGCTCTTTTTCAGACAATAAGGTTTATCAGTTAAATCTGGAAGAATTTTTCGCCACTAATGAAAGTCTTCCATTACTGGCAGCGGCTGATTTGGACAATAACCAGACGCTCGAACTGATACTTCCCGTACCTGGTACTTTCGTCGTGATATTCAATTCTGGGTTTAAGGAAGATACCGGTTATATTTTTACCCTTCGTGTAAGTCCTTCAACTTCCTCTCCTAATTCTATTGAAACAACTGATTTTGATAATGATGGAGACATTGATATTGTATTGGCAGATGAGATGGCCAACCTGGTGCTGGTATTGTTCAATAATGGAGCTGGTATATTTGGAAGAAGCATGACCTTTGAGACTGGATTGAAACCAAAAAAGGTGGCCATTGATGATCTCAATTCAGATGGAACCAAAGACCTGGTGATTGCCAATGTGGGCAGTAATTCTATAAGTGTTGTTCTGGGAGGTGAGACATTGGCAACCGTAAGCTCAATTTCCCTTCCAATGTCACCAGAAACCGTTATCATCAACGACTTGAATGGCGACAACAACCTGGATGTGATGGTTGCGTCACAAGGTCCCTTCGGCAAATTTGGAATTTTATTTGGTGATGGAAATGGTGAATTTAATCTGGTTTTAAGCTCAGTTGATCTGCCACCAGTCGGCGGGGCTGTCAGTGGTAATTTTGTGGGCGACCAAAAGCCAGAAATTATCTTTACCCATCCCGAGAGTAAAAAGTTGACGCTGGTTACTTTTTCAGAGTCCGGGATAGAGGCATCAAGCCTTCAATTTGAAGGTGTTAAGTCACCGATTTTGTTGGAAACGGATGACCTGAATCGGGATGGATTCCCGGACTTAATTCTGGCAACCAAAAATAAGAAGAAATCAATCGTGATTCTTCTCAATGCTGGTACGACAAAAGGCGAGTAATACCAGTTTGTAGTCAGTAGATCGTAGTCAGTAGTTCACTAACTTCAATTGATTGAATTACTTGACTATTTTTTAAGACGATCACTTCATTCCAAAATGGTATAACCCAAATTCTTAGTTTGGAAATCGAGATAGAGTCAGGAGTTGCTGCCTTCAGGCGGGGTTTATGTCCCCAAGTTGGTCTGAACGGATGCTGGGGCCGCCGAAAGGCAGCAACTCTTGACTTTTTATTTGATGATGGAAGTAGTTGAACATTCCAAATCGTCCCTCTTTTGGGTTTAAAATCGAGGAAACATTCAAACAAAGAATAGCTGGATTTATTTTTAGAACTCATAAGTACTCTGTCGTAAGTTTCCTGAGATATTGAATTTGGTAAGTATTTGATTCTTTTCGTGTTTTTCGTGTTTTTCGTGGTTAAAATGTCTTGGAATTTTCGGTAAAGTACTTATCAGATCCCACCCATTATTGTCGGTCTCAACTCCATTAAAAAGGATAGTTTGAAAACGCGCTGGCGTTACAATTGTAATAGAAGCCACAGCATTTCTTGGTTCCTCCTTGCCTGAAAAAAAAGAGGCTGGGAAGCAAGCAAATCATACCATTTTGGAATGAAGTGATCGTCTTAGAAGACAGTCAAGTAATTCAATCAATTGAAGTTAATGAACTGCTGACTGTGATCTACTGACTACAAACTGGTATCACTTTCTTGCTGCGGGAAAAGAGCCGGGTACTCCTGTTAAATATTTATAAAACAATATTTTATATGGATCAGCTTGTTGCTGGTATGGGGGTATCTGCGGCCTGTACCCAGGGCTTGAAGAAATATGTGTGGCTCCTTGAGTCAAAATCAAAATAATTTGTAATACCATTTTGGAATGAAGCGGTCGTATTAGAAAACAGTCAAGCCATTCAATAAAATGAACTTAGTGAACTACTGACTACTGACTACTGACTACTGACTACTGACTACTGACTACTGACTACTGACTACTGACTACAAACTGGTATAACAACTCCACGCGCTTCCTGCTGAACCCATATGTTCTTACAAAAACAAGCAGTTTCTTTCCAGAAAAGATCCTCCCATCAGTTGCGTCGAAAATTAGGGCTGATAGGATGTTTTTTATGTCTTGCCTTGGGCCTGGCGGGTTTACCAAAACCTGTCTGGTCACAGTTTTTCCCTCAACCAGCCCACTTGCAACGGGTGCGGCCCAACATTATTTTGATTCTCACTGATGATCAGGATACCCAAAGCTTTGGGTTTATGCCTCGGCTCAAACACCATCTGATTGATCAGGGAACACGCTTTAACAATTTCTTTTCCAGTAACCCGGAATGTTGCCCAAGTCGAACCTCAATTCTACGCGGCCAATACACCCACAACCATCAAGTCCTGGCAAATGAAGCACCGATTGGTGGCTTTCAACGATTCCAGCAACTGGGCCTGGAAAATTCAACGATTGCCAAATGGCTTCAAGACAGCGGATATCGAACTGCCCTGCTTGGAAAATATTTGAATGGCTATCCAAAAGGCTTTCCTGCCAACTACGTTCCGCCGGGGTGGACTGAGTGGTGTGTCCCCACCAATGGGCAACCATCGAACTATTTCAACTATCAGCTCAACGTCAATGGGACAGTTAAAACGTATGGGGGCGAACCAGAAAGTTATCTAACTGACGTGCTTTCAACCTACGCCGTCAATTTTATTGAGCAACAGGCCAATGCCGACACTCCGTTTTGCTTGTTTTTGTGTGGAATTGCGCCGCATACACCGGCAACACCGGCACCACGGCACCTTAACGAGTTTAACTCGGCCAAAACCCCACGTGTCCCTTCATTCAATGAAGCTGATGTGAACGACAAACCAGCCTTTGTCAGGCGATTCCCACTGTTGTCGGAAGAGAGAATCCAGTCAATTGACAAACTCTACCAAAACCGCCTGCGAACATTACTTGCCGTTGATGAAATGGTTGAACGGGTGGTGGAAACCTTGCGCCGGACAGGCCAGTTGGAAAATACCTATATTTTTTTCACCACCGACAATGGATTTCATCTGGGCACGCATCGGTTTCCTTTTGGCAAAGGAACTCCCTATGAAGATGCCATCCGGTTTCCGCTAATCGTGCGTGGTCCAGGGGTCGTTGCCGGTCGAGAGTTGCCGGCCATGATTGCCACGATTGATCTGGCGCCGACCTTTGCCGAGCTGGCTGGAATCACCGCGCCAGAGTTTGTTGATGGCAATTCGTTGGTCAGCTTTTTGGGGCCAGATATTCCACCGACCGATGACCAGCAACAAAATGTATTGGTAGAGCACTGGCCGGGCAAAGGTGAGGACGATAAACCTGATAACCAGTTTATGTATCTTGAATCTGTCAATCAGGGGGCGGTTGGTAATTCCCGGAAAAAGAAACCGAGAGCACCTCAGTGGGCTGCCATTCGAACGAAACGGTATATGTATATCGAATATGTCACTGGCGAACGTGAACTCTATGACCTTCAGGTTGACCCGTATGAACTCCAAAATATTTACTCCACCGCCCAACCTCCGCTCCTGAGATCATTAGAGGCAAATCTCAACGCACTTCGGACCTGTGTTGGGCCAGGGTGTCGCAAGGCGCAACGTGTCAGACTTTAAGGGCTTCAATCAACAGCATCGGAACTGTGGTATTGACCTCACCTGCGTGGCGAGCCAGGCGGTTGAGGTCTTCTTCCCATTCACAATAGACCTCAGTCTCATCATCTGGGGACACTGCAGAGAGCCAGCCTTCCAAAAAGCCAAATTTGACCAGGGCGTGGTTGAGCATGGCGGTGCCATCGGCAAATCGAAGGTGAAATTTCTGTTGAACCACGTGGGTGATTTGAAATCCAGTTGATTCGACCAGTGCCGAAACACGATCAATTGACATTCGGTGGTGTTCCTGCTCGGCCAGTTTGGGCAGGTATTCCGGTTTATTGATTCGAACCAGTGTTTCACGAAAGACCTGGTAGACTTCAGCCATGTGGCCAAACAGGTTGGTGGTGAGGATGAGCCGGGCGTGATTTTTGGCTACCCGGTAACATTCCCTGAGCACTGAGGCTGGATCCGCAAAATTGTTGATGCCCAGGTTGGAAACGATCAGGTCAAAGCTGGCATCGGGAAATGGCAACTGGCTGGCATCGGCTTCGATGAGCTCGACATTGGTCAAGCCATAGATGTCGCGTTTGTGGCGGGCGCGGTCAAGGGCCGCTTTCCAAATATCAATCCCCACCAGCGTACAGGTGGGCCCGTGCATGTGGGCCAGTTCAAAAAGTGGAAACCCGGTGGCGCAGCCGATATCCAGGATCCGCTGATGTTTTCGGATGACCAGGTTGTCAACCAGTAAGGCGCCAAAACGGGATGACCAAAAGGACAGCTCGTCAAACACTGATGCCAGTTCAGGGTTTGTAAAGTCAAAGGGCTGGCTGAGTTCAGTTCGTGGTTTGTCAGTCATACAGTTCACACAAGGAAGAAAATTGGCAACTCCGGGTACGCTCGATTGCAAAATTGAAGTGATTTTGCCTGATTTGAAGTTTTTTTGCAGACAGTACTTGAAAGTTCCAGGTGATTTCACCAAAACTGTGGTTTCCGGGTATGTTGATTCGAACGACTTTTTTTGCGCTCAGTCGAGCCATTCTGACCTGACATTGAAACCACACCTCTCGAAGCCTGCGAACGGAACATGACGTTATTCAGCAATCGCTACCAACTCATTAAGGAACTCGGCAGCGGCGCCTTTGGTCATACTTTCTTGGTTGAAGATACCCATTCACCGTCGCGCCGGCAGTATGTGCTCAAACAACTCAAACCGGTCGCCAATCCCGAAAAATATTTGATGATTCAGGATCGGTTTCAACGGGAAGCCGCTATTTTGGAACAGCTTGGCGAGGGTTCAAGCGGGCAGGTGCCGCGCCTGTACGCCTATTTCAGCGAGGCAGGGTCGTTTTACCTGGTTCAGGAATGGATTGAAGGCCAAACCCTGACCCAACAGGTGAAAGATTGCGGGCAAATGACCGAAAAGCAGGTTCAGGACATGTTGATCGGGATTTTAACCGCCCTGGAATATATCCACGCCAATCGGATCATTCATCGCGACATTAAGCCCGATAACATCATGATTCGTGAGCGAGATGGAAAATATGTTTTGATTGATTTCGGCATGGTGAAAGAAGTCATGACCTCAGACCTCTCTCCCGATGCCAATCAATCCGTCATGGCGGGCACCCCGTCCTTTATGGCGATTGAGCAGTTTTATGGCAAACCCGTGTTCGCCAGTGACATTTATAGCCTGGGAGTGACCGCCATCCACGCCCTGACCGGGAAAAATCCACAGGATCTGGCAAAAATCCCAGGTGATATCCGGTGGCGTCAGTTTGCCCTGAATATTGACCCCGCCTTTGGTCTGATTTTGGATAAGGCGGTTGCCGCCATGGTTGATGACCGCTATAAGTCAGCCCGCCAGATGCTGGATGCCATATATTTGCTTCAACGCAACAGCCTGAAACCCGAGGAAGTGTTTACCAAAACCTATGGCCGGGTGACCGAAACCATTTTGGACACCCCGCTCCCCGTGCCGATAGAACTTGAGCCGGTATTTGACCCCAAAACAGAGGCCACACTGTCAAAACTGACACCGGCAACGGGGATTGAACGAATTGACTCAGTTGAAATGGCTTTTTGGGATTCCATCCGCAGTAGCACCAACCCGAAAGAATTCGCCGCCTACCTCAAACGCTATCCGAAGGGACAATTTGCCGAACTGGCCGAAATCAAACTCGAACAACTGACCAGTGACCAGGCTTTAACGTCAGGGTCCACCTTTGGAGTTGTTTCCACCCCGACTTTTCGTCCAACCCAGGGCACGACGCCGCAGGACGCTCAAACGGTTCATGGGTCGGTGGTGCAACCCAACCCTTCCACTCAGTCTCCGTCAGTCGTTCAACCGCCGCTCGTGCCTCCACCATCCGCAGCCACACGGCCTCCAGTCCCACCGACGCAACCCCCGCCGCCCAGATATCCGACCGGACCCCAGCCCCAATTTACCCTGCCGCCCTCACGACCACCTGTATCAACCATGCAGGTGCAACATGAGATTAAATTTACCAATCAGCTCGGAATGGAACTGGTCATGATTGGGGTCGGTTCATTTGTGATGGGGTCCACCGAAGTGGAAAACGAATCGCCGGTTCGTCAGGTCACGATTCGGCGCCCGTTTTACCTGGGAAAACATCAGGTGACCCAAAAGCAGTGGGTGACCGTCATGGGGCAAAATCCCAGTAATTTCAATGGCGACACCCTTCCGGTGGAGCAAGTTTCATGGGAAGCCGCCGTGGAGTTTCTCCGGCGACTCAATTCTTCGGGAGGAAAGTTTTTGTATCGCCTTCCAACCGAAGCCGAATGGGAATATGCCTGCCGGGCAGGGACCACCACCCGGTATTCATTTGGGGATGACGAAAAGCTCCTGGGCGAATATGCCTGGTATGACGATAACTCAGCGGTCGAAGACGAGTACAGTGAAGATCTGGCCGAAAGCCGGACTCAGCCGGTTGGGCTCAAAAAGCCAAATGCCTGGGGACTGCACGATATGCACGGCAATGTTTGGGAATGGTGTATTGACTGGTACCACGACAATTACCAGGGGGCCCCGCCCGATAACCGCCCCTGGGATGACGGCACCAACCATCAGTATCGGGTGGTTCGTGGAGGTTCGTGGCTCGATAGCGCCCGCTATTGCCGGTCAGCCCGGCGTCGAAACGTATCACCCCAGGTTGGCTTGAGCGCGGTTGGGTTTCGGGTCGTGGCGGCCATTCGGATGTAGCCAGGAGTGAGTGGGTGTGAGGCGTCAAAATGCAAAATTCAATGAATTATGCTTGCCTGGGTTTCCCCGCTTAAAGCCTTTAATTACAGTTGATTAAAAGACTGTCAACGCGTTGACACTTTCACTTCCGAACGAAATGGGTTTGAGCTATAACAACTGTTGAATCGCAGGTTCACCCGTCGGTTTCTGAAGGGCCGGAAGCTCACTCAGTGTCCGTCCTTTGTTTTTTTCGAGGAGGCGGGCGGCCAGGACGACGATTTCCGCCGCATATTCTTCGGGTTGCTCAATCATTGGGAACTGATCCCAATCGGGTACAATTCGAACCTGAGCCTGTGGCAGTAAGGTTTCAAGCGCATTGAGTTGATTTCCGTTGAGACCTTTTTCATGTTCGCCCCATAGCAAGACCGAAGGAATATCAACCGGCGTCAGGATTTGAAACCAGTGCGGTGTAATCAGGTCAAACATCTGTCCAAACACGGAACACCGACGGTACTCTTCAAAAAATTGATCCACATAGTCGGCTGGAATCGGTTTCTCAAACAGCAGCCGTTTCCAGACTGGTCGTGCCAGCCGGGATGAAAACGCACGTTTACCGAGGGCTCGCATCCCTGGAAGATTCATCAATTGTGGAAACCAGCGTCGGTCCAGATCAGCTCCGACCGGAGCATGTAAAATTGCCCCTTCGACACTGAACGCAAAGAACTGAAGAAATTCCAGAATAATTGATCCACCAATGCCAGTTCCCAGCACCACAACGGGCTGGGTCTGCTCCTTGACGAGCCAGTACAGGTGCTCGGCATAGTCAGTGATGGTTACATAGTGTTTATTTGGTGGGACTTCGGCAAATCCAGGAAGCGTTGGTGTCAGAAACCGGATGTGAGCGGGGATGTATGGCCGGACACGTTCAAAACGAAACCCACCTCCGCCATTTCCATGGATCGCGATCAGGGTAAATGAAGTCATACCAGTTTGTAGTCAGTAGTCAGTAGTCAGTAGTTCACTAAGTCTATTTGATTGAATTACTTGAATATTCTCTAATACGATGATTCCATTGCAAAGTGGTATCATTGTCGTGTGGTGAGCGGCTGGATGTTGTTCAGGATTGGTTCCATTGGGATTCAAACCATACAGGGATTTCAGCCGGCTCAATCAATCAAAGCAATTTGTTTCCGAGGGTTTTGGTCTATAATTGGCCAATTGTCCCGCACACAGGTCGTCAAATCAGAAATCTGAAAAAAACGTAACATCGAAACTTGTTTTTCAAATTCGTTTTGGGATCACCGATCTGGACGCATATCAAAAACTCAGAAAGCTTTTATTGAAAGACCCACTACCTATAACAGAAATCCATTGTGAAATTATTGGGCTGCTTGAAAATCCTGTTTTTTGAATCGAATCAGTTAAAGCCTTTTTGATGGGTGTTCGTCGGTGATCCAGCAGGAGGTCGTTGTGAACTTTGTTGGATTGTATAAACGCCAGTTGATGGTTTGGTTCAGTATCGCACTTACCCTTTGTACCCTGTTCATTCAATTTCAACCATTCCCCACCACTGTTTCAGCGCAATCGAGTGGAATTCGCATCCGCGAAGTCAACCCGGTCGTCAACGAACAAAACCAGATTACACTCACGGCAGTTGATGCCAGCGGACAGCCCCTGGCCAATGTTGTCTGGGAATCCGGGAGCCCAGAGATTGCCTCGGTTGATGCCCAGTCCGGGCGCGTGTCTGGCGTCAGGCAAGGCTTTGCCACCATTACCGCCCGAAGCGGTGAGGCTTCCTTTTCCACCTTTGTGGTGGTGACCCGCGTCAATTCAGGACGTGGCGCCAAAGTTCCCGGCGATACGAAAACCGACGCCGACGGGAAACTCTACCTGACTGATCCGCTGGGGAGCGTGATTTTGAAAAAAGACAACCTTACCTTCCCGGCGGAAATTTTTGCTGGTCAGCGCGGCGCCACTGGAATAACCAATGGCAACCGGCGCGAGGCAAAATTCAATGCTCCGACCGCCGTGGCCGTGAACAACGGCTTACGGGGCGGGGTCTTTATCGCCGATACCGCCAACCACAGCGTGCGCAAAATTGATTTTTCGGATCAGGTTACAACCGTGCTTGGAAATGGAACGCCAGGCGTGATGAACACCGATGTCACGCCATTTGCCGCTGTCGTGTTTCGTGGGCTGCGCGGACTGGCGATTGATTCCGGTGGAAATCTCTTTATTGCCGATACTGAAAACCACGCCGTGTATTATGCCGATTTTGCCAGACAGGAAGTCAGGTTGCTGGCTGGCGCACCCGGAACCAGCGGCAAAAGCGACGGAATTGGACGTACCGCGCGGTTTTTCCGTCCCAAAGGCGGGGCAATCAGTCCAGATGGACGACTGCTGGCGATTGCTGATGAAGGAAATAACGTGGTGCGGCTCCTGGACCGGAATGGCACGGTGCGGACACTTTCCCGAAAAGCGAGCCAGCGCCCTGACTCCGCCTGGCCAATACCAAAACAAGCGAGCACGGAAATTCTTTTTGATTCACCACAAGCCTTGAGTTTTGATGAACTTGGCAATTTGTATGTTGTGGACCGGACCAGCGCCAGAGTCATTACCCAGGCCCTGACGGATCAGGCTGATGTGTTTGACCTGGCACAACCAGGAAGCTTTCGCCAGGCGGTGAGTGTGGTGGTTCGTGGTACCGAAAGCTTTGTGCTGGATGCCAGTGCTGCGACGGATGACGAAGCCGTGAAATCAGTCACGGTCGGCGGACCTGAAATCATCACCGTGGCGCCTGATTCGGTTACCATCAATGGTGGTGAAGAAGTCATCCTCACTGGACGCAATTTTGCACCGGAAAGCCTCTTGTTTTTTGGTGAAACCGTTATTTCTGAGTTCACAGTCGAAACCGCCACCCGGATTCGGTTCCGGGTACCGCCCCAAATCAGACCTGGGGTCAAAACACTGACGGTTCGCACCCGAGGTGGGCTGGCCCAATCGTCATTGTTTACCAAATCACCGTCTTTGAGCGAATTACAATCAGGTGAAATTACAACCTATGCGGGAAGTTCGGTGTTTATCGGCGATGGCGGACCCGCGATTGCCGCAACGCTGGGCGAGCCCAAAGGGCTGATGGTTGATCCGAAGGGGAATTTATACTTTGCCGATGTCACCAATCATCGGGTGCGTTTGGTGGACCCGGTGCTTGGCCAAATCTCCACGGTGGCTGGAACAGGAGTTTTTGGCGACGGGAATCCAGATGGCACTGATGCTCTGGCGGCCAGTCTCACGGAGCCGTCCGATGTGGCGATTGATTCTGAAGGAAATCTCTACACCAGTGATTTTCAAACCATTCTCAAAGTGGATGCCCAAACCGGAAAAATTCAAAATCTGGTCAGCGTGGCTGGATTGCGGGCGTTTACCATTGACGCTCGGAACCAGCTTTTTGTGGTGGATGTCAATTGCCACTGTGTCAACCGGCTGAATCCCGATTCCGGACAACTCACCCGAATTGCCGGAACGGGTCGAAATGGATTTTCGGGTGATGGCGGCCCCGCTTCAGCCGCCAGCTTAGCGACTCCCACCGATATTACGGTTGATCAGACTGGGAATTTGTGGATTGCCGATAGTGCCAATCATCGCATTCGCCGAATTGATGCCCAAACCGGAATCATTTCAACCGTGGCCGGAACTGGCGAAGGGACATTTGCCGGCGATGGCGGGCCAGCCCGTACCGCACCGCTCAATGAACCCCGAGGCGTGGCGCTTGATTCAATCGGAAATCTTTTGATTGCTGATACTTCCAATAACCGGATTCGACGCGTTGATGCCCGAACCGGAATCATTTCCACCGTGGCTGGAAGCAATGTTCAGGGAGGCTTCAGTGGTGACAGCGGTCCGGCAACCCAGGCGGAACTCTCGTTCCCGGTGGCGGTTGGGTTGGATGGGGCCGGTTCAATGTATATTTCAGATGCCGGAAATCAACGCATTCGCAAAGTGACGGCCTCAACCCAAACCATCAGTACGTTAGCTGGTCGCGGAGATAAAGATTTTGGCGGCGAGGATATCCCCGCCGTTCGAGGTCGGTTATTTCAGCCCTACGGTTTGGTTTTCGACAGCCAGGAAAACCTGTTTATTGCTGACACCCAGGTTGGACGAATCCGTCGGCTTGACCGTGAACGCCAGACCCTGCTGACCATTGCCGGGCGTCGAACCGGTGAAGGAATTGGAAATGGCGGGCCGGCCATTGATGCCTTCTTGAGTTTTCCAGCCAGTCTGGCGATGGATGGTAATTTCAATTTGATGGTGCTGGATAGTCAGTTTTCAACGCTGCGCCAGATTGTCTTCGCCACTGGTTTTATCGAATCAGTTGCTGGAACGGGAGGATTTGGTTTTGCTGGCGATGGCGGCCCCGCTCAGTCGGCAATGTTGAACCAGCCACAGGGAATCGCGCTTGACGCTGCGCGCAATATCTATATTGCGGACAGTGAAAACCATCGCATCCGGCGAATTGATGCCCAAACCCGAATCATTACCACCATTGCCGGCACGGGAACGCCAGGATTGAGTGGCGATGGTGGCCCAGCCCGGCTTGCCCAATTGTCTTTCCCAACTTCGCTGGCGTTTGATTCAAAGGGAAATCTTCTGATTGGCGATTCTGGAAACCAGCGAATTCGGCGGATTGAAGCAACCTCCCAAACGATCCAGACAGTTGCAGGAAATGGTGATCTTGGAAGTGGAGGGACGGATGGCGATGGTGGTCCGGCGCTCCAGGCCAGTTTCTCAAACTTTTTGGGAGGACTGGCTTTTGATGCCAATGACCGACTCTATGTTTCGGACACCTTCCTGGAACGAGTTCGCCGAATTGATTTTTCAACCGGCATCATCACCCGTGTCGCTGGGGCGGGGCCGGTCGGTCAATATGGCGATGGAAAATCAGCCCTGACGGCAACGTTACAGGCGCCCCAGGCACTGGCCTTTGATCGAGCCGGGAATTTGTACATTGCCGATTCCTTCAATAATGCCGTCCGGGTCATTAAAGATGCTGCCAGCGGTGGTGGAAGCCAGACTCAGGTCACCATTACCGGGGCTACCTACACCAAACCAAACCTGACCATCACCGGAACCGGATTTGGCGCCACTGAAAATCAGGTCACCATCAATGGCAAAGATGTCAGCCGGTTTATCAAAAACCAGTCAGCAACCAGCCTGGCACTCAAGGGGAATTTGAAAAAACTCAATCTCCAGCGTGGTATCAATCGCCTTGCGGTTACTGTCAATGGCGTGACTTCAAACGTGTTTGAACTTCAAATCTGAAAAAAGTGAAGTAGCGAAGTAGCGAAATAGTCAAAACCACAGAGATTTAAGGGTTGACGGCAACAACCTGAAACAGGACGATGCGCTACTTCACTACTTCGCTACTTCGCTACTTCGCTACTTCGCTACTTCGCTCTTCCTTCACGCTAATCCAAACAACTGGAATGCTGCCCAATAGTAAGGAGATTGGGTTTCCGGTGCGTGTGAATTTTTGAGAAACGAGAGCTGGGTGTTGCGCAAGGCGGTGGAAACGCTTTGTTCCTCAACCAGCAACAGGCGATAAAATTGCTGGGTAAAAGCCAGACTTTGTTCGTCGTCCACCAGCCATACCGAAGCCACCACCCGTTTGGCGCCAGCCGACAAAAAGCCATGCACCAGCCCGACGATCCCTTCTCCCCGAAGCGCCGTTCCATGGGCGGTTTGGCACCCGGTCAAAGTGATCAAGTGGGCATCCAGTTGAATTTGATGCAGTTGAAATAGATCAAAATACCCGTTTTGCGGCTCCAGGTTCTCGGAAATAAAAGACAACGCCATGGCTGATAGTTCAGGATGACGGGTATTCACCATCCCATGCGTCGAAAAGTGAAGGAAATCAAACCGCTTGAGATCCAATGATTGCAATTTCGGCAGCGACGCGTCAAACCCGGTTAACAGCTTGAGGGAGCAGGGTTTCTTTGACTCTTCCAGCAAAATGGCTTCAAAAAAATGAGGTTCGGCGGCGGCATACACCAGGCGTTCAAAGGGATTGGTTTTTGCCATGGGTGCCGGGAGCTTTTCAGACGGCGATTTGGCCAGTGCCCGGAAGCGTTTTTTGACCCGAATATCGTGCGTTTGAAAAACCGGGTCTGAAACCACCAGGAGTGAAGTCTTATGTTCAGGCTTGAGACCTGATTCGGTTTTTAGTTCTCTGAGCAACCCAAACGCGGCGGCGGATGGAAGCGAGATAATTTCCGCCCATTCAACGGCATAGGTCCGGCCAAATGAACCTGGCACCGTTAACGCCGTGAAGGGTAAATAATGGAGCGGACCGTCAGAGACAATGTACCATCTGGTTTTTGATTGCAGATGCGACCAGAGTGGACCCAGCAGTCTTTCACCCAGGACCTGACTGAGATGGTGACCTTTTTGATCGGCAGCCGCGAGTTGCTTTCGGTATTCATTTCGATGGGGGGTCGGACTGGTGTGCGTTCGCCGGGTAATCTGTTCAAACCATTCGGAAACGAGCGTTTCAAGTTCACCTCCGTTTGGAATTGAAACCGCGCAAATTTCAGTCTGGGTTACGACCCAGGCAAAACAGGTATCCGTAAAAAAAAACTCGACCAGTGCCGAGTCTGGTTCAAGCTGAGCCTGGATGGCAGCCGCGACCCCGTTGGGAAAAATGGAGAGTTCAAACCAGTTTTGCCGCCGAAGGTTCCTCCTGGATTGTTGGCGATGAAATTGAGTGATGGAAAGTTCCAGATCAGGTGAATGCGAGTTTGGATCAATCGAGTCCGGTTCCAGAGTCACTTCCTGCGGGTTGGCTGCCTCGGGTGTATGAAGAACTCGATTTTGGTTTTCTGAATGAGCTTGCCCATGTCCAAACGACATGAGATCCCGCAGCAACCGTGCCCTGGATCGCTCACATACTTCAAAAGCGGCTCTGATCTGGTTTGATGCCAGAACCGTTCCACCCTCGGTGCTGAGTGGTTGGAGCAAGAGCTCTACCAGCGCGGTATAATAAGAAATCCGCTCCCCAAGGTAAGCGGATCGAAGATTCTCGGGCTCGATGTGCTGGCGTTGGGACTCGATGATTTGAATGGCCTGCTCAAAACAGATTTGCGCCCGTTCACGATTGCCGGTTGCGGCAGCCGCTTTCCCAAGCCGAAACCGACACAGGGCATCGAGTTCGGGCTGCCGACAGGGGAGGCGGGATTCAATCAACTGCACGTGGGGTTGGGTTTGATCAATGTGCTGACTGGTGGCCAGAAGTTCAACCAGCTTGGAGCGAATGCGAAGCTCCCACTCGGTTTCGTGGGTGGTTTGGGCCAGCACCAGTGCCTGTTCAAGTTGCTGAATCGCCGTTTGGACGTCTCCAAGTCGGGAGTCCAGGCGACTCATTCGATAGAAGCACTGGGCCTGTCGGATTGGGTCGTCCAGTTTTTGCCAGTACAGGAGCGCCCGAAGCAAGAGGTCACGAGCTGACCGGACTTCACCAGAGGTTGTGGCATTGTCGGCGAGCAATTCGGCTCGAAACTCCAGCCCCCGGGCCTGCCAGCGAAGCTTTCCCGAATCCTGAGTATGAAACGGGAAGGTTGAAAGAAACACACCTGATACTGCCTGTTCATGGGTCAGGCTGATAAATCCTGGCGGGAGTTGATGGAGCGTTGGTAAATCGCGAACGACATCAATTGACGGCGGATTGACCGGGGGTAAGTGAAATTCATGGGCCGGCAGGCTGGTGTCTTCGGCAGACCAGGATTTCACCTGCTCAAGCAAGACGGCGGCCACTTCAGTTTTTCCAACTGCGGCAAACACCGTGGCCAGATTTCGAATCAATCGCCGGCGGGCTCGCTGGTGTGATTCGTCTCCGATTAGTTCATGCAGGGATAAAATAGACTGGGCTTGCTCATAGGCTGAAAGCGCCAGGTCAAATTGACCCAACTGGAAGAAAACCGTTCCGATGATTTCAGCCAGCCAGGCGCTGAGCGGCGATGGTTCCAGCCATTCAACCAGTTCTGACAGGGCTTTCAACCAATGTTTGAGGTGGGCAAACGGGAGTGTTGAATCCGAAAGTTTATTGATCGTCCGGTTCAACGTGGTCAGTGAAAGGCACACGTTATAGGCCAGGCTCGGCAGTACGTCGAATTGCTCGCGTTCGAGCGCCAATCGAATTGCCTGTTCAAAGAGAGACAGCGCGGCATCAAATTGAAGGCATTGCGATTGGGCCAGCGCCAAATCGTTGAGCACCAGCAACTGCAGGGTTGGTTCGTCTGAAGTCAGGTTTTTGAGCGCGTGTTCAAATGAAATGACCGCTTTCGGGTACACCTTTAATTGCAAATAACATTGGCCAAGCAACACCAGCGCCGGGGTTACCTGATGTCGCTGGTGAGTATCAAGCCCGGCGGCGAGTGCTTCTTTCAGATGTTCTTTCGCCGCCAGAAACTCTGATTGAGCAAAGAGTTGCCGGGCCTGGGCCAGTTGCTGGTCAATGTGCGACACCGATTCCGTTCGCGGAGGCCGTTTCAGAAATCTGGTGGAAAGCCGTTTGAAAAAGTTCATGGTGAGCAACAGAGCGAAGTAGCGAAGTAGCGAAAGAGCGAAAGAGCGAAAGAGCGAAAGAGCGAAGTAGCGAAAGAGCGAAGCATTGATTCTCGGTTCCAGTCTGTCAACCCTTTAAATCCTATGGTTTTTATTCATTGACTCTTCCACTACTTCACTACTTCGCCCGTTCACTACTTTGCTATTGGCTCGCTCCGAACCCGGATAAACCAGCCGTCCGGTGTGGTGTTTAATCGGAAGGCCGCGCCGGGAACCAAATGAATTGCCTGACCAGGCTGAACCGGATTACCGCCCGGAGACGCCATCGAGTCAAATCCTTCATTGACGAGAAACCACTGGTTTTCCATACACAGAAACCGGCCAAGCGGCGTTCGGTCGGCATCTTCAGTGGGCCGAATACTGGACCGGGCATGCCATTCAAACAATCGCAACTCCGGATAGACCACCAGCGAACGGGTTGGAACCAACTGTTTCGAAAGCGGTTCGGAAAAAAATTCCAGGATTGGAACCCAGCGAAAGACCGTGGCGCCACAAAATGGACATCTGGGTTTTTCTTGAGGGTTGACGATAAACCAGCGATGGTGACAGTTTTCATTCGGACAAGGGTGGAGATGATCCCAGGCGTTGAGCAATCCTGCTTCCAGGTGGATCGCTGTCGGTCGTAAGGCGGGCTGGTGGAGCCCCGTCACAAAGAACTGTTCCATCAGGTGTGACAGGTGAGGTCCCAGGGCTGAAACCCCAACTTCAAGATCCTGAGGCCGATTTGACGTGTCGTGCGGGTTTTCAATAAACAGGGCCTGAGGCCCCAGGGCCAGAAAGTCATCTTCTTCGCTCGAAATCGTGGAGTGAACTTTGGGGCCGATGAGCGGATGCCGCCATAACAGCAATTCATAAATGAGCACTGCCAGCGAATGGGCATCGGTTGAGAAATTGGGAAGAATTGTCAGTGGCTGCTTGTGGGGTGATGCCGAGGCACCAATCAATTCCGGCGCCATATAGCTTGGCGTTCCCAGAACGTCGGGCGGAAACTGGTCGGCAACCACAATCGAATCAACATCCAGCACCATACACCGACCAATCACGGGATCTATCAGAATGTTCTGGGAAGATAAATCACAGTGAACGAGGTTGGCTTGATGAAGTCGTCGAACGGCCCGGGCCAGCAATATCGCCATTTGCACATACCGGAGCCAGTCCCCTTTTTCAGCCGCTGGCAGTTTTGACCGCAGGGATTTTCGACAAAACCAGAGCAGTTCTTTTTCCGCGCCTTGAAATGGACCAGATGCAAAGTAGAAATTGGACGGATAGGCCGGCGCCACAATTCCCAATCTCGGCTCAGTGACAATTCCAGTGGGCCAGCAAAACAGGTTCTTGAAATATCGGGCGGTTGACTGGGTCAGCCCCGTGGCACCGCCAGCATACTCCGGGAGCGTCAGGTTGTGTTTCCAGACGATGGCTTTGAGTCGTTCAAGCCGGTTTGTGCGCTCGACTGCCAGTTCCGGATGATAGAACTGAACAACCTGGGTTCGATCTGGACTGAAGTAGGTTTGCTTCATGGCGCCAAACGGCGGATTGGCTGATTCGAGATATTCAACCGTCTGGCCTTCAAACAAGGTGGCCTTCGCGATCATGACGATGGTTCCTGTGGGTACACGACCAGCAGAGTCCGGTCGTCAAACGAACCTCGTTTCTGATAGGCATCAAGCCATTTGCGGAGGGAGGTTTCGCTGTCTTCGCCCAACAGCGGGTGGTCGGTTTGGGTGGCCAGCCACATCAACTCAGGCGATTGGAGCACCATCGCCGGTGTCAGATCCAACATGCGGGTAAATTCTTTAAACGATTTGAGATATACCGTTTCCGGGGCTGGGGTGATGGTTTCGTATTTCGATGCGGCTGGTACGCTTTGAATCTGCTCGGGTGACAGATGGTGAAGGGAACTCAGGCTGGTCAACATCTCGTCACGGTTTCCCGGTTGGATTGGCAAAATGCCGTTGATTTTCAGATCACCCAGCAGGGTCAACAATTCGGTTTCCATCGGGTAATAATCATCCGCCACCCCATCCGACATCATCAATAAGGCTTTGACATCTCCGCAAAAGACAAAGGTTCTTCGAGTCAGAAAATCAGGGTTTAATCGGTTGCTGGTGGTGAGAAATTCAGTTTTACCCGTCGGTTCATGTTCGTCTGGAATCCCCAGCAATTTGACCGAACATTTAGAATCAATGACGGCTGTCATTCCATCTCCGATTTGGCAGGCGACCACCAGGCTGGTTGCATTCTTTTGATCTGGAATGGGGATATGAATGGCCAACAAGAGGGTTGACGAAAAATCCTTGAGCGAGAGCCGTGACCGTTCACTGGGTGTGAGAAACGAATCATCAGTCAGGAGAGCATGTGCTTTGTGTTCGACGGCACGCAGTGCTTCACCCGCCGCCAGATGCAGTGACGTTTGGAGGTACTCCACCTCTGGATCCAGATAGGCCGACCGGTCTCCAGGTTGAATCGGACGCGAAAACCCGGCCTGACACCATTGTTGCGAATGTTCAAGCCGGTGGCTGGCTAACCGCCGGGTTAATACCTCAACCGCCCGTTGGCAAGATACCTTGGCGCCAATTCTTGAAAATCGTTTCGACCCGGCACCATCTGCCAGTGCCAGGATTGACCAGTTTTGAACCGAAGCAACTTCAAACCAGTCATCACAATGCGAGCCTTCATGCTTATGTTTTTTTCCGCGAACTCGGGCGCCGAGTACTTCAAAGCCGGTTGGCAGGTGAGCTGAAAATGTGACTGAATCGGGTCTTGGTTCTGGTCCGCAGGGTGAAGGAAGGTAGCGCCACCGGGGCCCAAAAATGATATGTTCCAGGGATGGAAGCGGATCGGTGGGCAATTCGTCAAAGTTTTCAGGAAGAACTTTAAACTCTCCGGTGATGGCTGTTTCACGGGCCAAATCAATCAGGTTTGAACCCGTGGCCGTTTTGAACCGATCTGGCCGGGATGGTGAAGTGGGCGGCCCAGATGCCGGACGGGGGAGCAACCCAGTTTGGAAATTTTGGGACGGGGGGCTGTCCACGGTCGAGGGGTGTGGACTTTCAGCCGGTGAGGGAGACTTCAGGTCATCCGGATCGAATTTATGTGTCATGAAACTACCCTGGAACCAAGATTGAGCCGTTCCGTTTCGTGGATTGGTAATCTCTTTTTTACTACAAGTCCAGTATTCGGCGAAAGTGTCCCTGTCTCAAACAGGCTCAAATTTCCTTATCCTGGTGCTCTGGGCCATATGCCTCCCAAGACCGCCTTCTTCAGCACATTGTGACGAGACCATTTGGTTCAGCCTGATGTTGCTTGACAACCAGCCCCAGTACGTTAAACATAGATCCCACCACAAGGTTTAACCGGTCATTTGTTCAATTCATCCTCCCCCAACACGGTCACAAATGGTCACCAACCTGGAATTATCATGGACAACAAGGAATATTTGACCATCGAAGAAAGTGCGGAAGTGCTTGGAGTTGATCCGTCAGCCGTTGAAAAGCTGGTTCAGGACGGAGTCTTCCGCGCCGTGCGGTTTGGTGTGGAACGCAAAATTGGCCGTAATTATGTCGAAGCCTTTCGGTCAGGCCGGATTCGTGCCCCACGCAAAAAATTCCCATCCCCTTCAAATGATTCAGGGCTTTCGTGAGTAGACTTGAGTCAGTAATGCCAGTTAAGAGTTGAAAAAAGAGCGGATTTGAGCCCAGGAAATCCCGCGTAGGCAGTAGCCCAGGGTGCAACCCCATAAGCGCCAGGATAAGGGTTTTAGGCCCGAAGGGTCGTCGTGTAATAGCCGTGGTGCGAAGCCCACGGACCTGGCCAGGACGGGATCCAGGCCCGACACGAACGTCGTTCAATGCCAACGGAAAGGACACGGGGTTTCTTATCCTGGCGCTTATGGGGTGCAGCCCTGGGAAAAGGTGGGGAATGACCCGAATTCCCAGGGCTCAAAGACTCGCCCAGGGCTACGAGCTGGCTGGGCTGAGAACCAAAACGGCTTCAACTCTTAACTGGCATTACTGATTACTGACTCCTTCGTATCCTTCACAAAGCAGACGCCGGTAAAAATCGTTTCCGTTTCGAGCATCAAATTTCTCAGCCAGACTGCTGGCTTCGGCCAGGACCCAATCCAGAAGCTTTTGAATTGAATAGAATTCTCTGCCAGATGAAAAAGGGCAGGTCGGTGGCAAGTACAGATGGATTTGAGATTGTTCCTGGCGAAGCAATTGTCGAAAAAGGCGAACACCAGTCATCCAATAATGAAGCCGCTCTAGCCCGAGCGGGGAATTGATTACCTCGGGAAGATACTGCTCAAACAGCTTGAGTGCGGCGATTTCGTTTCCGGTCATACATAAAAAAGCGATGTGCTGCTGAGCCAGGAGTATGCGTTCGACTTGGGAAGGTAATTTCTTGACGCTCATTAAATGATAGTGAACAGCCTCGGAGGCGCGCCTAAGTTTTAAGAGGGGTAACAGCAACGTTGTCAATACTTTGACTTGAAAATCCCGCTGGCAGGTGGCTCGATGGTGGAGTAAGGGGGTTGCCATTTCGACTGCTTCTCGATGCTTCCCCAAAAAAATCTGAAATTTCACGCGGGCTAAAAGCGCGCACGCCTCACAGGGCCATTCTCCTTTGGCATGCACCGAGTATTTTTGCAATTCACGATAAAGATCAGTTGCCCGGTCAATCTGACCCAGATCCCAATTGACCGACCAGCTAACAAACACTGACCTGAATTCCCCATATCGGGTGAATCTCAAATCCCGGTCCAGTTCAGAAAGCGAAGTATAAATATCGGTGATTGAAATACCTGGAAATTGAGGAAGTTGCTGGATCACAAACGGATAAAGGACATTGATCAATTTGGTGTCGCGCGGATCCTGGCTTCGGGCTTTTAACCAGGCAATACTGGCCAGCAACTTTGGGATTTGCCGGGTATGAACCAGCGCCCGAATCAATTCAAAGTGAAGTGTTCGGGCCAACACCTCATCCTGGGCCGTTTCCGCCAGACGGAGTGCTGATTCAAGCAGGCGGATTTGTGGGGCGCCGTGAAGTTCCTGGGATTGATAGATGAGTTCATAAACAACGGAACGGATATCTGAAACAGCCATAACACCTGGTGTATCAAAAAATAGCCTGACCAGCGGGAACAATTCCTTTTCAGACAATCAATTCCTTGTGGGTTTCAATTCCCCAATCTACAAACCCAAGGAGCCCCTCATTTAAAAGCGCGAGTTCTTTTTCCGTTAATGGATGATGTCCCATCAGAAGCGATTGAAGGTACAGAAACCGAATTGACAGGCGGAGAAGATTTGAATTTCCCAGGTCGCACAATTTTTGGATTAATGGATTGTTGTAGTTAAAGCAGAGTTGGGCGTGTGGTTCGGTCGTGAGTGATTCCTGGGAAAGGCTGGTGAGAATGGATGCCAGCACATCGTCGGAATGCTCTTTGGTGCGTTCAACTGACCTCAAAAAAGCCCCGGATTCAGTCAGGCTGTACAGCGCGGGCACGGTCGGTGGGTCAAATTTCTTTAAGGTAACAAAACAATGAAATGGTTCGAGGACCTGTTCGGCGGCCTTTAAAAACTGGAAAGTGCTCAAATCAGCGTCAGGGTTAAGCTCTGAAAACTGTGAGGAAAGTGATAACCCATTGATGGGTTCCACCATCGCTTCAGGGTCCAGCTCAGCCAACTTTTCAAGTAATTGCGAGTCATAGGCATATCCGGCGTTGATGACACACAGGTTTTGAGACCTGGCAATCGGCAGCAACTGTCGAAATTGATCCAGTTCAGATGCAAAGCGGATAACCTGATTGTTCCGGCGGTACTCACCAAGGGTGAGGCGACCATGAGTTGTTTGAAAGGGAAACAAATCAATGAACAGGTGAAACAATTCATCGTCAAATAGAGCCAGGTATTTGATTGAATGGTGGTGGATTGTCAGGATTTTTTGGAGCCGGTTGGGGTCACGGGCAATGAGGTCCAGGAGAAATGATTTAAGAGATTGTCCCAACTCTTCCCGAACTGCTTCAACCTTCTCGTCTTCATAAAAAGATTCACGGGAGGCGGTTGGCCGTAAATCATTGGCGTTTATGACACAGGTCACAAAGAACGCCCAGTCAGGCAAGAGCTGATCAATGTTTTCCGACAGCAACATGTTTTTCAAGTAGGCCCGGTGTTTGGGTTTCGCACCCGGATGCATGGCAACCGGAAGCACAAACGCAACCCCTTCGACTTCACCAATTTGGCTTCGGATCGGAAAGCAATCAATAAAATCAAATCCCAGAACGCGTTTTCCATACCGGAGTCTGGCCCGTTGCTGTTCCAGCAGGTTGTGGTTGGTGATTTTCCAGGGAGGCTGTTCCTGGTTCAGCACCTCAAACCCCTGTTCGGTTTCAAACACAATCTGGGTGGGTAGAAAACAGCCGAAATGTCGAACCAGAGTTTTGACGCACTGAGGTTCAAAGAATTCCAAAAATCCAGGTTTGCACCGCAATCGGATGGTTGTCCCAGGCTGAATTTCCCGGGATAAGGGGGTTACGGTGTAGGTACCGCAAGGGAAGCCTTTCCATTCCCAGCCGTGATTTTCGGAAATTGACCGCGTCCAAACCGTGATTTCAGTACTGACCAGAAAACAGGACAATAACCCGATTCCAAATTGTCCGATGAAATCCAGTTGTGAGTACAACAACTCATCGTGCTTGCTGGATTTCCCAATCGTTGCCAGAAAATCATGGATTTCGGCTTCAGTCAGCCCAATGCCATTGTCGGAAAATTGCAAAACAGGCTGGAAATCAGCCGAATCTTCAATCCGAATGACAATCCGACCATCAAAAAATGGATCCACCTTTTCCCGCGCCCGAACTGCATCAACGCTGTTTTGGAGAAGCTCCCGGATAAAAACTTGTGGGCTGCTGTACAGGTGATTTGAAAGTAAATCAATGATTCCACGGATGTTAACTTGAAATCGGTATGTCACGGAAGATTCACCACTTCGGAAAGGATGTTGGGGTCCATCTTTCCGAAGTGATTTTGGCCCGCGAAATATTTCAGGGAATTTAGGAGAGTTCGTTTGGCGTCGTGTCATGACAGGAAAGGTAGCCGTTGAATTCCAAGATGAAATAAAAGAGGGACTACCTTTAAAAGCGAAAAACTGTCAGGAAAAGGGCCACGGGTTGGGAAAAAACAGGGCTGAAAAAACCAGGGCTTGGGGCTTGGGGCTTGGGGCTGAAAAAACCAGGGCTTGGGGCTTGGGGCTCAGGGCTGAAGACTTCGGGGTCAAGGCAGAATTCCCAATGTCTTCAGCCCGTCTTCTTCAACCCCGAGTCTTCGAGTCTTCAGCCCCAAGCCCATTTTCTTCAGCCCCAAGCCCTGGTTTTTTCAGCCCTGGTTTTTCAGCTCAATGCCTGACGAACCTGATCAGCCACCATCCGGGGGGCAACAACTGGTCCGAGGAGCCCAAGCTGCAATGTCCCAAGCTGGCCAACGGTAACGTTAAACCCGGTAACCCAGCCCGTTGCCTGTTCAAAGGCCACAATCGGCGACGTTTCAGGGAGATCCGGCAATTGTTGGGCTTGATCGAGGGCAATCGTCAATCGGGCGCCGATTTCCTGGGCTTTTTCGGGTGTGACCAGACCCTGATTGGCGACCACAAATCCTTCTCGATCAATCAGAAAGGCGCCAGATCCATTGATGGCTTCAAGACACCACTTGAGAAGCTGTTCCCAGGTTTCTTTTCCATATAAATCATCAGATAAGGGTGGAAGCGACGGAAGAACCGGTGCGTCTGGGGGCGCTGATTCAGCCTTGTCTGATTGACCGGTAAAATGTTTCAAATGAAAGCAGATATAATTTGGCGGTGCTGGTGGTTGCCGGGGTGTGGGCGGCGACAACCGCGTCTCAAGGCTTAGTTTGTGACTAATTTGGCGTGCTTTTTCCAAATCAGAGCAATTGACGTTGCTGGCGTTCGACATGGGTCACCTCACTCATCAGACTGAGCCGCTTCATCAGATAATCAAGTTCGGCGGCGAGGAATTCGAAACGGCGGGCCTCGGGTGAAACCGGACCTCCCAGAAAACCAACCGGAAGCCCCTTCTGGCTGGCTTCGGCAAATAAATCAACCCGGGGAATAATCGTATCGAGCACACCGGAAAAATTTCCCCACGCCTCGCTCAAAATGGAGAGTGCATTTGGCTGATGCTTTTCAACCAGCGTTAACACCAGTCCAATCAACTGTAATTTTGGATTTTCGTTGGTTTGAACATGTTCAATCACCCGCAGAATTTGTGAAATTGAGCGCAGGGCCAGCGATTCGGTTTGAAATGGCACCAGCACAAAATCAGCATTGGCCAATGCCGCTCGGGTAATCAGGCCCAGGCCCGAGGGGGTATCAAAAATAGTGATATCTATATCATTTTCAACTTTGGCCAGGGCATCTTCCAACACACCCGGTCGAAACAACGCTTGCTCATATTCCCCGGCATCAACTGGATCCAGCTTTCCTCTGGGGAGCAGGCGCAGTTTAGGCATTTTGGTTTGGAGCACGGCCTGTTCTGGCGTGGCCTGGCCCATCAACAGGTCGGCCAGCCCTGACAATTCAGCGTCTTCTTTTCCCAGTGAATGGCCGATTCCACCCTGTGGATCCAGATCAACGAGCAGTGTACTTATTCCTCGCTCGGCCATGGCAACCGCGAGATTGAGGGCAATGGTCGTTTTCCCGACCCCGCCCTTAGGACTTGCGATACAAATTCGACGTGACATGACTCTTTCTCCTCGAAGTTTTATTAAACAGGTGAGGAATCGGGCTCAGTGTTCTCCACCACGATTCCCATTTCATGGAGGCGTTTCACATTGGCTTCCACCCGACGATTCCCTGGTTGAAGCTGGTTTGCCAGCAGAAAAGCCCGGAGTGCGGCCTGATATTCTTTATTGAGCAGGGCATTGATTCCGGCTTCCCAGGCAGTTTCAAATTCATCAACTGGTGGTGCTGGATCGGCAGGTGGTATGACCCGGTCCTCAAGCATCACGGCTGGTTCCAATGTGGCCTGTTCCAGGTCCTTTAATTCCTGTTGCAGGTCACCGGCTTCTTTCATTTCGTCGTGGATCCGTGCTGCCTCCATCAGCAACGCCTCCCAGCCAAGCTCGATATTGCGCTCGTCAGGTGATTGGAGCAGGGTGCGGCAGGTCACCCGGAATTCCCGGCCAAACAACAGCCGGCGGAAGGCGTCTTCGCCATTCCCGAGTGGATCCCGGGCATTCCAAACTTTTCCTTCAAAAACCTGAATGGTGCCAACCGGCGTGCCATTCTGGGACATATCAATCGTGACTGAGTGTCGTCCCAGACAGGCAAGTTGGACAAAGTCAACGGCTGAAAAGGGCGGGTCCGCGACCTGTTGTTTGGTGATCCCAACTTTATTAA
Source organism: Acidobacteriota bacterium (assembly GCA_016208495.1). NCBI lineage: Bacteria > Pseudomonadati > Acidobacteriota > Acidobacteriota bacterium. Next base: position 41,592 of record JACQXX010000082.1, read on the forward strand.
CCACAATCTGGCGGAGTTCTTCGAGGCTGACGGGTTTGTCTCGGACTTCAACCGCCGCATGGCGGGGAATTTGGGGGGCATATGCCTTCAAGTAAGCCGAAATAAAAACCACTGGAATTTTCCAGCCTCGTTTTCCCAACTCACCCAGAATCTCAATGCCTGACCGGTCAGGTAAATCAAGGTCTGAAAAAATCAAATCGGGCGGTTGTTCGTCGAGATGGGTCAATGCCTCGGTCAAGGTTCCAGCTTCAATGGTGACAATCCCGGATAGTTTGCTGATTCCTCGGGCCATTGAGGCTCTCAGGACCGCTTCGTCTTCGATGATCAATACAACGGCCATAACATACTCCTCAGACTGGAGGGGATTGGGGGCGACACAAGGGATGAGAAAACCAGGGCTGAGGGCTTGGGGCTGAGGGCTGAAGACTTTGGGTTGAAGAATTGGTTTTATTTCATCCCTCATCCTTCATCCCTCATCCCTTCGATTGCTCCGAGCTTGCGAGTCTTCAGCCCCAAGCCCTGAGCCCGTTTTCTTCAGCCCTGGTTTTTTCAGCCCGCTTGAATTACCCAGGGATCTGAAAAGCTTCGGGCATGAAGTCAACGCCACATTCAAGATCCGCACACCAGTTGATAAACTGATTGACCAGTGCTTTTCCTTTAAAATAGGCGCCGTGTTGCGGGGCAATCATTTCGATATCAAGGGTTCGCGCCATTTCCGCCCAGGCCCGCATGACTTTTCGGGAGGCCATATACCGCCGGTGAAACCCTTCCATATACTGGAGATGCTGGTCAAAATCAGTGACTTCCCGATAGTCCATCCCTAATGAGGCCCCAAGGTCACCACTAAAATAGATTTTTGATTCAGGGTCGTAGACGTGAAAATTTCCCGGAGAGTGCATAAAATGCGCCGGAACAAAGATCAGTTGACACCCGGCCAGGTCATAGCGCATTCCCTGATCAGGAATCGGATGCAGGCGATCAAGCACCAGCCGATCAAGCCCAAAATGGGGCACAAATCTGACCCACAGCGCTGAAATATACGCCTGGGCATCCGTGGTCATCAGCCAGCCATTGGCGGCGGCAATGATGTCTGGGTCCTGATGAGAAAAAAAGATGGTGGTTAATTTCCCGCCCTTGAGCAGCCCCGTGGTTTCGCTGAGGGCTTTGTTATAAACCTTGTGTCCTCCTGGATCCAGGATCATCCCTGCGCCATCATGGACGATAACATATTGATTGGCCTGTACCATCTGGCCATGGCCAAAATCTTCGAGCAGGAAACATTTGTGCAGTCCATTATCAAACAATACTTCGGTTGGCATGATTTTTCTCCTTGTTACAATATGCCGCCACTTTTCGAATCAAATCTTCAGACTGTCAGTCAAGTGACCAGGCAAATCCCAAAAAGCCGCCTCGAAAAACAATTGTAAGATGTAGTAAGTAAAACAATGCCCGGTGAGGATATGTTGAACATATTGTTTTTCAAAGGATTATGGCGGTTCTTGCCCTGGTTGTATGGGTGTTGTGAATTACAACACCTTTTTGATTTCCTGAATGGCACGGCTCATATCGAGGAAAATCAATCCCAGTTTGGCTTCACGGGTGGTCATAACCATCAGCAATGTTCCTTGTGAGGCCGCCGCCATGACAATATAGCCGTTGGCCCCACGGATGAGAACCTGCTCAAGCTGCCCGCGCTCGAGTTCAGCCGTGGCTCGACTGCCAAGACTTAAAATCGTGGCGCTAATTCCAGCCACCCGAATTTCCTCAATATGTTGAGGCAGGGCGCTGGCGATGACCAGTCCATCATCGGTCATAATGGAAGCAGCCTCAATATCGGGCGTACTCGATTGCAACGCCCGCAGAATTTTGTTGAGTTCATCAGTTCGAGACATTCTTCCTTCCTCCTGAATACTCACCTTCCAAGGTGGTGGTTGCAAATTGAACTGAGCGCGGAGTCCCCAGAGCCGGCTGGCGTGGGATAGGGACAGGCAATAAAACTGTGACCTGGGTTCCGTTTCCTTCGCGACTTTCAATCAACAATTTGCCATGTGCCCGGTTGACCACGGTTTCACACAGGGCGAGCCCCATGCCACTGCCGTTGGGTTTTGAGGTAAAAAACAGTTCCCGACACCGGCGCAACGTTTCCTGGTTCATTCCGATGCCAGTGTCACGAATAACAATTTTTAAGACCCGGTCGTGGTCCACCAGACAGGCTTCAACCGAAATTTCATCTCCGGCTTTACAGGCATGGATGGCATTGTTGACCAGATTAAACACAATGGCCCGAATCGCCGCCGGATCAAGGTAGAGCAAGGGAAACGGCTGGACTTTGCACCTGGATAGAATCCGATTGCGTTTCATTTGGGCTTCCAGAACCCGAAACGCTTCTTCAATCGCAAAATCAATCGCGGTGGCCTTGCGGGTACACATGGTTAAATCCAGCAGACCAATTCCTTCAAAGGCGAGCTTCATCCGGCGGACTTCGCTCAAAATGGCGTGTAATTCGGTTTTGACATAACCTTCGGGAACATCTTCAATCAGGACTTCGACTGCCGTGGTAATCGCGGCCATTGGGTTTTTGAGTTCATGCAGGATTCCGGGCAGCACTTCACCCACGGCGGCGAGTTGGAGCAGGCGGTCGCGTTCATTGCGTAACCGTTCAAATCCGGTGATGTCTTGAAACAGCACGGTGAAAAATTCCGCCTGGAGTGACGCTTCAGTCAATCCAGTTCTAGCGATCTGAAACCCGATGGTGATATCGCCATTATCGGGTTGTTTATAGACACACCGGGTTTGGTGGTCTTCTTCAGAACGATTTTCAGGCAGGGTGAGATGGGCTGCCATGCCAGGAAGAATTTCCTTGAGGAGAAACCCGATCAACTGATCACGTGATCGGTGCAAAATAGCTTCTGATTTTTGATTGGCGTAGACAATTACACCAGCTACATCGGTCACCAGGACTCCAGCCGGTAGCGTGTCTAATACTTGAACAGATTTTTTGGATTCCATAATGCCATCGGGTACCAGCCTCTGTTCCGACGGATGGTTTTATTGCGAACCATTCAAAGCTTCGGCAACGAAAAGAGAGGTGGAGCAGGTTTTTCTTCAAATGGGATGGTCATTTCATTGGTTGCGGCAACCTTGAAGTGAAGGGATAGACACCACACTGCAACCCAAAGGCCAAAACTGACGATTGTTCGTTTTTTTCGGGGAAATCAATTGAATTGTCTGAAATTAGACCGCCTCAGATGGATTCTGAAGTTAGAAAAAGTCACAACTTATTGATCTCGATGGAATAATCCTGGTTGTGATTTATGATCCACTGATGCTGAGTGAGTGGGGAAAAATTCGCTTTTATGTGCGAAATGTTCAAAAAATCACACCTGTACTGGGAAAAAATCCGAGTTGGCTGGAAAAATCCGCAGGCCAGAGGGACCTGGTTTATTTCACCCATTGCCGCTGGTTCAATTGAAATGTGTGCTCCTGACAGGGTTCATCATTAAAGTAAGCCGTGTCTGTTTGCACCAGTTGAAAACCAAGTTTGACCAGGACCTTGATGGAAGATCCGTTTCGGGTATCTGTAATAGCGGTGAGGTCGGTGACTGGGGTTTTTTGAAATAAGAGGTCAATGGTTGCCCTGACGGCTTCAGTTGCCAGCCCGCGTCCCTGATGCGCCCGGCAAATCGTGTATCCGATCTCAGCCTGATGGATGTCATCGGCATGAAAATGTACGCCGATATCCCCAATCAATTCATCAGTTGACGGCAACGCCAGGGCAATTTGAAACCAGCGGCCAGCAACGCCAAATTCAGCCAGATTCATCTCGCGGACAAAATTTTGAGCCGTCTCAGGTGAAATATTAGACCACCCTTGATAGCGAGCAATTTCGGGATCATTGCGATACATCAGAAAGGTGTGCCAGTCCGCTTCTTCAAAGCGTCGCAGGATCAGGCGGGAGGTGGCAATGGGAAAACATTCGAGGGGCAACATAGGTATTTCCTTCAAAATCAGGTGGTTGACATTAACCGCAAATCTGCCCGAGTAGCAACCATAAACCAATTCCAAGAAGACAGCTCATTAGTAGAATATACCTTTTATAAAGCCATTGAATTTTCCAGGTGCTGGCATTGGGAATTCTTGATTGAAGCTGTTCACAGAGTCTTTCTCCGAAGACTTTTCCACTTGGCGGTACAACCAGAAGCATAAAAAACCCCCAAATAAGACCGGCAAAACAGTTCAGGAGAGGATCATGGGGAGTAAGTTTTAAAGCAACCAGTAGTTCATAAAATAATGTAATCAGTAGAGAGATCCTGGCACCAGAGACAAACCCGTACACTCCAGCTTCACGAACCAAGTCGTTGGCAAGATCTTGCTTTTCATTTCTCTGGAGATAGAGACCAGGCTTTGGAATTGTTACTGACTGACAGCGAGTGCAAATATTGCTCACCGGGTCAAAACAGTCTGCCTGATGGCAGATTTCACAGCGCTGAGCCAGGTATTCTTTCTTGATTTGCAGGCGTTCCATATTTTTCCTCAACGCGCATAACCGGCCTTGATGCCAGGAATCCTTTTGTTTTCAGGGTAGAATTTGATAAACAAAGGCTAACGCATTTATTTTTGATTATCTTGCAGATTCTTACCATTTACAAAGGGTCTTATGATTGGATTTGGTCAACGTCTTTCTTTTGCCATCAAAACATTTCTGGCGCTGCTCACCAGCGGGAAATTGCCGGAAGATGTGGTGCGCGAACTGATTCCGCCGCCGCCACCCCCTCCGCTTCCGCCTCCCGCGCCCAAGGTGGTTAAACCGGAAGTCAAAGTTGAGGAATCCTGTGATCGGGCCATTCAACTCCTTGCCATTTTACAGCGTGACGGGCGACTGGTTGATTTTTTTACCGAGGATATTTCTCCGTTTACGGATGCCCAGATTGGAGCGGCGGTTCGGGACATTCACCAGAGCTGTCGCAAATCACTCGAACGATATGTGAAATTTGAACCAGTCATTCCGCAAGCCGAAGGACAAACCGTAAAAGTGGCCGAAGGCACCAACCCCGCCAGTATCAAGCTGATGGGAAATAATGTCGGAAAGCTGCCGGTCAGTGGGGTGCTCCGCCATCGTGGCTGGCGCGTGGCCAGTATTCAACTGCCCCCGCTGCCCGAAGAAAAAAGCCGCACGGTTGTTTTTCCCGCGGAAATTGAGACGTAGGGGCGGACCAACGTGTCCGCCGGTAGGGGCGGACCAATGTGTCCGCCCAAAACAGAAAGGAAAATTGTTTTGGATACGCGGTTTATTGTTGGTATTGATCTTGGCACGACCAATTCGGTCCTGTCGTTTTTGGATACATCTCTGCCGGTCGAAGATCAGCACATTCAACTGGTTCCCGTCCCGCAGACGGTCAATCCAGGCGAGGTGGCTGACCAGTCGGTGTTGCCGTCATTTTTGTTCATCCCAGGGGAAATGGACTTCCCACCAGGGAGCACCGCCTTGCCGTGGGATGAATCGCCCCAGTATGTGGTCGGTGAACTGGCTCGCAAACGTGGTTCAGAAAACCCCTCCCGGCTGGTGGCTTCGGCGAAATCGTGGCTCTCGTATTCGGGTGTCAATCGCACCTCACCCATTTTGCCCTGGCAGTCTCCTGATGAAATTCCAAAAATTTCGCCAGTCGAGGCTTCAGCCCAGTATCTGGGTTATTTGCGGACGGTCTGGAATTCCCGTGTGGCTGAAGGGAATCCCGAATATGATCTGGGCAATCAGACGGTTTTTTTGACAGTGCCGGCCTCATTTGATGAAGAAGCCCGTGAACTGACGCTCCGCGCCGCTCATCAGGCTGGATTGCAGCAGGTGATTTTGCTCGAAGAGCCCCAGGCGGCGTTTTATTCGTGGCTTGGAACACACGGCGAAACCTGGCGCAAGCAGGTCAAAGTCGGTGATTTGATTCTGGTGTGCGACATCGGAGGCGGGACAACCGATTTCAGTTTGATTTCAGTTTCCGAGCACGATGGCGATCTGGCGCTGGAGCGGGTTGCGGTCGGCGACCACATTTTGCTGGGCGGCGACAACATGGATCTGGCGCTGGCCCGGTTGATGCAGCAGCGGCTCGAAGAATCCGGCCATAAAATTGATACCTTCCAGCTTTTTGGTCTCTGGTATCAGTGCCGGGTGGCGAAAGAACGATTGTTTGCCGATGAACACAGCGAACAGCAGCCAGTCACGCTGCTTGGAAAAGGATCACGCCTCATTGGGGGCACCATCACCACTGATCTGACCCGCGATGACGTCAATCGGGTTCTGGTCGGTGGGTTTTTCCCGCATATTGCTTCGGATGAAATGCCGGCGCGGCAGCGACGGGTCGGTTTTCAGGAAATTGGGTTGCCGTATGCGGCTGATCCGGCGATTACCAAACATCTGGCCCGGTTCCTGGCCCGACAAACACAGAACATTTCCGAACAAAATACAATTCGTCGAAGCCAGAGCGGAATGGCCTGTCCAACGCACATTTTGTTCAATGGCGGTGTGATGAAAGCACCGATTCTGCGCACACGGATCCTCGATGTGCTCAATGACTGGCTGGCCGAAGAAGGCTTTGACTCAATCACCGAGCTTTCAGCGACTGACTTTGATACAGCGGTCTCGCATGGCGCTGTGGCGTATGGCAATGCCCGTCGCGGTTCTGGCGTGCGGATTCGGAGCGGTTCGCCACGAACCTACTACATCGGGATTGAAAGCGCGTTGCCAGCAATTCCTGGATTCCCAGCGCCGCTCAAAGCCCTCTGCGTTGTCCCGTTTGGAATGGAAGAAGGCACCTCAGCCAGAGTTTCAGCCCGTGAATTTGGTCTGGTGGTTGGCGAACCGGCGGAATTCCGGTTCTTGAGTTCAACCGTCCGCAAACAGGATCCCATCGGCAGCCTGATTGAAGACTGGGGCGATGAACTTCAGGAACAAAATCCACTCGAAGTCACGCTCCACATTGACGGGAAAGAAGACACGGTGCTCCCGGTTCGACTTGAAACCAGCATCACCGAAGTCGGAACGCTCGAACTCTGGTGTGTTTCACTCGATGGTCAGCAACGCTGGAAACTGGAATTTAATATTCGCGAGAAGGAAGAATAGAAAGCAGGGTTCCGGGTTCCGGGTTCCGGGTTCCTGGTTCCGGGTTCCGGGGGTCTTCGAATTTATGTCCTTTTCGTCCTTTATGTCCTTTATGTCCTTTTCCCTGAACCCCGAACCCCGAACCCTGAACCCCGAACCCCGAACCCTGAAGCTATGATCGCCACACCCCGGTATCTCATTGGCATTGATCTTGGAACGACAAATTCAGCCGTGGCCTACGTTGATCGCAGGGCGCGGCTCAGTCGGGGGTTGCCGGTGATCAACCGGTTTCAAATTCCTCAGATTCTGACCGAAGGCGAAATGACATCACAGCCGATTTTGCCGTCATTTCTCTATTTTCTGAATGAAATCGAAACCGCACGCGGTGGGCTGACGCTGCCGTGGCACGAAGACGCGGTGGCTGTGGTTGGCCTTTATGCCCGCGAGCAGGGGGCATTGGTTCCGGGTCGGCAGGTTGCCTCGGCAAAATCCTGGCTGTGTAACAGTTCGGTGGATCGAACCGCCGCCATTTTGCCCTGGGATTCAGACCAGCCGGAATGGAAATGCTCGCCGGTGGATGCCACCACTGGCTATTTGCTCCACTTGTGCGATGCCTGGAACTACACCTTTTCCAAAAACGGGGAAGACGAAACGGCTGCGTTTGAAAACCAGGAAATCGTGATCACGGTTCCGGCTTCGTTTGACGAAGAAGCCCGCGAATTGACCTGTCAGGCGGCGGCGAATGCCGGCATCAAACACCTGACGTTGATTGAAGAACCGCTGGCCGCGTTTTACGCCTGGATGGTGGCCAACAAAAGTCGGCTCAAGAAAATTCTCACCCATGGCGAACTGATTTTGATTTGTGACGTGGGTGGCGGGACGACCGATTTCAGTCTGATAAGAGTATTAATTGAAGATGGTGAGATTCAATTTGTTCGAACCGCCATTGGTGAACACCTCCTGCTTGGCGGAGACAACCTCGATCTGGCGCTTTCCCATCTGGTCGAAGCCCGGCTTGGCAATCCCAAACTGACCCTCAAACAACGCAAAGCCCTGCAGCGCCAGTGTTGTCAGGCCAAAGAACAACTGCTGGCACATCCAGCGCTTGAAAAAGTAACGATTCGCATTTTAGGGAGTGGCTCGTCATTGATTGGCGGGGCGATGACCACTGATGTGACAGCTTCGGACGTCACCGGGTTGTTGCTGGACGGCTATTTGCCAAAGGTTGCCCCAACTGATTTACCCAAACGAGATCGGAGGGTGGCGCTCAGGGAAATGGGGTTGCCCTATGCCAGCGACCCGGCCATTACCAAACATCTGGCCGAATTTCTCACGCAAGCGGTTGATGCCGATACATTTGAACCAGATCATTCACCCTCAACTTCGACGGTGCGAATGGCCTGTCCCGACGCAATTTTGTTCAACGGCGGTTTTTTTGAGACCGAAATTGCCCGGCAGGCAATCGTGGATGTGCTCACCCACTGGTTTACACCTGACCGCCCGGAATACAAACCCAGGGTTCTGGCCAATACCGATCTGGCCGGTGCCGTTTCGATTGGTGCGGCCTATTATGCCCATGTTCGGCGCGAAGGTGGCCTGCGGATCAGCGGCGGCAGTGGGCGGGTGTATTATCTGGGCGTGCACACCAAAACAAAGCCAGAACGTGGACAAATTCCTGCCGTTTGCGTCCTCCCGCGAGGGACTGAGGAGGGCACCAGCCTTGAAGTTTCCAACCTGGAGTTCAAAGTTCTGGCCAATCGCCCGGTGACGTTTACGCTCTATAGCTCGACGGTCCGCCACGACCAGCACGGAAGTGTTGTGACGCTCGACGAAGCTGATATCCATCGGCACGCGCCGCTGGTCACGGTGCTGAGTTTTGGAAAACGCTCGCAGCAAGCCGAATTAAAAGTAAAACTCCTGGCCAGATATACCGAACTTGGAACGTTGGAATTGTGGTGCGAATCGCTGTCAACCGAGCACCGCTGGAAGCTTCAATTTCAACTTCGTGCGACTGATAACAATTTTGAAGAATCCGAAGAAACCCAGACAGTCATTTCCGATGAAGCCATTGAGCAGGCAATTCAACTTCTAAAAACCGTCTTTGACACATCCCACACGATAAAAGCTGACGAACACCTCACGCCTGAAAACCTGGTCGGAAAACTTGAAGCCGTGCTTGGGTACGGCAAAGATGCCTGGCCGGTAGCGGTCATCCGCAAATTGTGCGATGTGCTCCACGAACTGGCTGAAGGTCGGAAAAAACGGTCGAACTATGAATTGCGCTGGCTCAACCTGTATGGATTTTGCCTTCGTCCTGGTTTCGGCGCCGTCCTTGATGACTGGCGAACCAAACAGGCGCGCAAGATTTTCCTGTCAGGATTGACCTTCGGAAACGACATCCAGTGCCAGGTCGAATGGTTTGTCTTTCTGGCCCGGATTGCCGGCGGTCTGGCCCAGGGGCAGCAACTGGATGTGTATCAGCGATGTATGCCGCTCCTTGGCATAGGCGGGAAAAAACTCAAGAAGCGGCTCCACCCACAAGTTGAACGCGATGGCTGGCGGTTGCTGGCGAATCTGGAACATCTGGCACCAACCATCAAAACCCGGCTTGGTAGTGAACTGATTGAAAAGATTAAAGAAAAGCCGTTAAACAAGAGCTTTTTATGGTCGCTTGGCCGGTTAGGAGCACGCATCCCGCTCTATGGTCAGCTCAACAACGTCGTTTCGGCTCGCGTTGCGTCAGAATGGATTACCGTCTTGCTCGAACTCCCTGAAAAATCGTGGGATACCGCCTCGGCCCTGTCACAACTTGGAGCGCGAACCGATGACCCGCTCCGTGATATTTCAGATGAGCTTCGCGAACGAATCATCCAGGCAATCCAACCGATTGAACGCACCGGACCATTGATTGAAGCGTTGAAGCAGTACCTGCCGCCCGAATCGGCCCAGAAAGTCCAGATGTTTGGCGAATCGCTTCCGATTGGGTTGCGGATGGACGCTGAGACCATTTAGGGTTCAGCGTTCCTTCCCCGTGCCTGTTTTTTCGGGGAATTGCCAACCACCATCCAGAAAGGATATTTTGGGGCTCCTCCAGGCTGATCTGACTTTTTTGGATTTTGATTACCTTGAAAATTGGGTGAAAGAGCTTGAGCTTTGGGATCTATACCAGCGGGCATTGGAAATGATTAAAGCCAAACCTCAATCAAATGAATAAGTTGAAATTATTTTGTTATTGAGAAAGTTCCTTCGGCTTGCCATATTTTTTAGTAGCTTGCTGGCTGCGCTGGAAAAAATCTTGTGCCAGACGAATGATAATTGGGTTTCGAATCTGCGGTATAAGAATTAAAACTCCAAGCACGTCGGTTAAAATACCTGGAAAGAAAAGGCATAACACCGAGCCTATAAATACCATTGAAATGACCAGAGAGGTAGAGGATTCTAAAGAATCCTCTTTTGTAAACTCGAACAAATATGGTCTGGCAATATAAAAGTGCAGGTATTGAGCACAACAACCAATGACAAATGAAACAATTACAATTCCTAATGTGTAGGAAGTTCCCAAATGGTTGTACAGCCAGATGATAATTCCAGCTTCTGCAAATGAACAAATTACAGTAAACAGCAATAACCAGAGTTTCCACATAAGGTGCCTTTCAGGTTTCGTGGGCAAAATTTATTGGTTGTGCAATCGTTCTTTTTTTCCCCTATTCATTTTAAGGAATGTATCGCCGAGTCCTGGGTTTTGCTCGCAATCCTTGAGCATGAAACGTGACATTGACCGGATAATTGGATTTCGAACCAGTGGGACCAGTAAGAGAAGGCCAAATAGATCCGTGAGCATCCCAGGAAAAAGCAAAAAGACAAATATGTATATAAAGATGATGTCTTGAACCTCCTCTTCCAAAATCTCAATCAACGCTTGCGGATTGGAATGCTTTTGTTTTTCTTTCCACCGTTTCCGGGAAATGTATTCAAGTCCTCCGCTGACAATGATTGAAATCAGAAGGATCCCGAAAGTCCAGGATAACCCCAGTTTCTGGTACATCACGATGGTCAGGCCAGCTTCAGCCAGTGAAAAGAAGACAATTCCGAATAACACCCAGAGAAATCCCATAATTAGCGCCTCTTTGACTTTCTGAAAAACTTCAACTTTGTTGACTGGGGCAATTGTTGAAACTCTTCCCAGTTTCCTTCAGCTATATGTTTGACAACCCGCGTTTGAACTGACTTCAACAACAAAGCCATTCCCAAAATATCAGTGAGAATTCCAGGGAAAAAGAGTAAGCCAATTGAGAGCAGGTAAACTTTCTGACGGGCAACAATAAAAAAATACTCATATGAGTCTATCTTTCGTGGAAGTTTTTCAAAAAATGGATTTTTGTGTTTCTGATTATACAGCACTTCGATGAAACACCCGGCCACCAGCGACGTGAGAATGATTCCGAATGACGGGTACAGGCCAGTGTTTCGATAAAGGCTAATCGTGACACCTGCTTCAGCCAGGGAAATCAATAAGAACACAGCAATCAGATACCACATAGCCGGTCCCTCAAAAAGTTAAAGAGGCAGTCTTCAACTGCAAAAATGTATCAACACTGGATTGAACTGAGACTTTCTACCAAAACGTCACAGCCTTGTCCAATTGTTCACTCTCAGAAGGAACCGGTGCTCATCGGCTAATACTTTGAAAAAGAAACAGGTCAGTCCTACGATAGAAAAGACAAAAAACAGAAGAGAAATCGGAGGGCTGACCTGTGAGAAAACCAAAAGAATGGGGACAAGGATGCCCCAAACCGGAATGTA
>JACQXX010000083.1 GCA_016208495.1 Acidobacteriota bacterium
GCAATAAATCGTTGAGTGATGGACTTATCTGCTTGCGGTAATTGACATAATACCCGGTCAATTCCTTGAGCGTCCAATCGTCGAATGGTTCTTGTAACGACTTGTAACTCACCAGGTTATGATCCGCCAGATTCTCTAAACCATCAGGCAATGGCTGCTCCCACTGCCCATCACCCCGCCGAATGATCACAATATCGAGCAGTTGCCGCTTCACCGACAGGTCTTTTTCCAACTCCACCTCATATGGCGACCCTCGGAAGAAATCCATCAACGCTATCCCAAACAACCGATGCCAGTTGATCATGTCGGGTACAATTCCTTATCTGGGTGATACTGACCAGAAAAGCGGCGTCAAGCCGCCGCACTCCAGAGGCAACTCCTTATGCGGGCGGCACTGAACCAACGATTTGAGGCTGTGCACCAGTACTCGATGCCACATTGACCGGCGCCGATGGAATCACCACGTGCAAGGTACTGCCTTCACCTTTTCCTTTGGATTCGGCCCAAATCTGACCGCCGTGGGCGTCAACATAACTTTTGGCAATTGCCAGCCCGAGCCCCGTGCCGCGAGCTGAAAACTCATACCGCCCGGAACTATGCGTCGAAGGATCCGGCGTCGTGTAAAACTTGTCGAAGATGCGCTCTAACTCGCTGGCGTCAATCCCGATCCCGGAATCAGTCACCCGAATGTGGGCTGACTCCCCTTCACGCTCCAGCGAAATTTGAATCGTGCCGGTGTCCTGGGTGAATTTGATGGCGTTTTGCACCACATTGAGTAAAACCAGGCCAAATTTTTCCCGATCAACCGTCGCCATTACATCCGGCCCGACAATTGTCAGTGTTTGCTTTCGTTTTTCAACAAAGGGCTGGAGTTCTTCCAAAACCGCCTGAACCAGGTCCTTGATATTGGCGGGCTCTCGCTTGAGCGTAAACTGGCCTTCGTTGATCTTGAGCATTTCCAGGATGTCATTGAAACTATTGACCATCCGGTCAATCATCCGCTGGGTGACCGAAAGCGATTTGTGCTGCATCGGATTTAATTCACCAAAAAATTCACCCAGGAGCGCTTCGTTATAGCCGCGAATGACCGTCAATGGTGTCCGCATTTCGTGCGAAGTAACCACGATGAAGTTGGTCTTCATCTGGTTGAGTTCCTGTAGCGTGCGCGAAACTTCCTGCTCCTGTTGATAGAGGCGTTCCAATTCGCGAAACGATTCGGCAATCATCAAATTCTTTTCTTCCAGTTCGCCATACAAACTGGCATTTTCAATCGCCACGGCGGCCTGACTCGCCAGCGATTCAATCAGGTTGATGTCTTCGTTGGTAAACGGAGGTCGCCCTGGTCGGTGACGAATATCCAGAACCGCCGCGACTTCACCGGTTCGGGTCAGAATCGGCACATCCATCCATCCGTCAGATGCGCTTTTTCGGGCTTGCTCAGGAACAAAACTGACAGGCTCATCATCCGGGTTGTTAACAATAATTGCTTTGGCTGACCTGGCGACTTTTCCCGGAGTTCCTTCCCCAAATTGGAAGGAAACATCACCCGCCTGCCAGCTTCCATTGACCCACTGCCGTTTAAACACCACCCGATCATCCTGAACCAGTCCAATGCCGCCGGGTTTGCCATCCACCAGCCGCGCGCTTTCTTCAGCGATATTTTGCAGTACAGCCGTGGTTTCCAGTTGTGAATTGATCACCTGGATGCTTTCGAGCAATTGCCGCATGACCATCATTCGCTGTTCCTGCAATTGCCGCAAATGCTCAAGTTTCTGTTGTTGCCGCTGATTGAGGGTATGAATTCGCCAGGTATAGAGCGCCGAAACCAGGGCGATGAACACAATCGCACTCAGGGCACGAAACCACCAGGTTTGCCAGAAAGGAGGGCGAATGGTGATTTCGAAATACTGTGGGTCGCTCCAGGTTTCCTGGACCGAACAGGCTTTAATCGCAAAGCGATAGCGGCCAGGCGGCAGATTGGTAAACCGGGCGGTGCGCTCTGAACCTGGCGCCGACCACTCCTGGTCAAATGGTTCAAGCCGATACGTGTACCGAACCGCCGTTTCATCAAGAAAGGTCAGGCCCAGAAATTCAAACGTCAGACTATTCTGGTCATAATCAAGAGTTGGGAGTGGTGGTGATTGTTCTTCACCTGGCGCCACCAGATTGGGGGCACCCGCGCCCGTCACGCGAATCCCGGTCAGGTGAACTTTGGGAGGCATCGGGCGCGCAATTTCCCGCGCAACTCGATATCGAACGACGCCTTCGGTCGTGCCAAACCAGACACTGCCATCCCGTCGCTGGAGACAGGCATTATTGACAATTTCATCATTGACCAACCCATCCCGAACCGAGTACACCCGTACCACGTGCTGTCCATCAAATTCGGCAATGCCCCGCTGGGTTCCAATCCACAGGTTTTTGTCAAAACGCTGGATGGTCCGAATCAGACTCCCCGGTAAGCCTTCTTTTTCCTTGAAGATCTGAGTCACCCGCGTCCCGTCGAACCGGCATAGACCATCGGTGGTCCCAACCCAGTATGTACCGTCTTGATCCTGGTAGAGGGTCCTGACACGGCGTGAAGGAAGCCCATCTTTTTGGGTAAACGTCTGAAACCGCTGTCCGTCATAGCGGGTCAATCCATTTTCGGTACAAAACCAGACATCTCCTTTCTGATCAAGCCGAATCCCCGAGACCTGATTGCTGCTGAGTCCATCCTGGTCAGTAAATCGTTGAAAGGTTTGCCCGTCATAGCGCACCACGCCATTGCTGGTGCTGGTGGCTGAACCAAACCAGATATGACCCTGGCGATCTTCGGCAATCGCGGTAATTCGATCTTGAGCCCCCATCTTTTCGCGCGGAAACTGGACAAACCGCTGGCCGTCAAAACAGGAAACTCCCTGGTATCCGCCAACCCACACTCGATTTCGATGGTCAACCAGAAGACACCACAAGTTGTTTTCTTCCAAAATGCCATCTTTGCTTGTATAGCGGCGCATTTCCCCAGATGGACCGAGCGATGACAGCCCGGTGGTCATTGAGGCAACCCACAACGTTCCATCCGAGGCTTCGCCAACCCCGGTCACCATGCCACGGGTCAAACCAGAGGTGTTATAGCTGGCAAATAACTCGCTACTGAACCGAAAAACCCCGTTGAGCAGTGTTCCGCACCAGAGATTTCCTTCTGTGTCTTCCAGGAGTGTCGTCAGGTAATTGCTTGGCAACCCATTGATATCATTAAAGTTGATAAACCGGTCATTTTCCAGCCGCGACAATCCACCGCCAAATGTCCCGCACCAGACGCGTCCGTGGCGGTCAACAATCACGCTACTGACCAATGGGCTCGAAAGTCCGTGTTCAGTTGAATATATCTTGATCTTCAATCCATCAAAAAAACACAACCCGCCACTGGTTGCAATCCACATTCCTTGATTGGGGTCTTCGGCAAAATCAAAGACATTGGCATCTGGCAAGCCCTGTTCACGACCCCAGGCAGTAAAGGTCAAATCATCTGGATACGCACGGTCCACAAAACGTTCAGCTCTGACAAACCCACCGCCGCGAATGCCGATCCAGAGGACTCCGGCACGGTCTTCGAGCAGTGTCCATACCCGGCCTGGTGGCAGCTTCCCAGCCCCATAGGAAAGAAAGCGCTGACCGTCAAACCGACTGATGCCCGTGGCGGTGGCAATCCAGACGGTTCCGTCACGTGCACAGAGCCCGGCGTAGGTTTCATTGCTGCCAAGGCCAGACTCCGCACGAAACGTCCGGGTGGTATCCCCGGCAATGCAATTCACCCCGCCCTGGGTTGCAACCCACCGACGCCCCTGATGGTCCTCAAAAACCGACCGAATGCTTGGGTCAGCCAGTCCATGCTCAACACTTTTCACCACGTAGTTCACCCCATCGTACCGACAGGCACCACTCCCGGTTGAAAACCAGAGATATCCTTTCTGATCCTGATACAGGTGATAAATGGCATTACTGGGCAGACCGGCACTGGAAGTGTAGGTTTTAAACCGATACACCTGCCCCTGCCCGCCAACTGTCAGAAACAGCCAGCAAACGGCTGTCAATACCCAATTTGCGCACAGAACTTTCCAATTTCGTCCCAACAGCGACGAATTACGGTGGCGCATGATCTTACCTTGAAACGCAGGCGGCTGCCGGGACCGGGATTTGGTTGCTGATCACGCAAGCCTGCGTATGGTGTTGTTTGGATTGTGGTTGAGAGCGTTGATGAGGAATGAGCGCCCTAGACTGCTTTATTGTTCTTATGAGTTGTAGCCAACCAGTATCCCACGGCCCGATGAAACGTGCAAGATGCAAGGTGACTGAATGACAAAATGACAAGGGGACAAGGTGGGGAGGGAGAGACGGAAATACCGGGACAACCGACAGGGAGACACAGGGGCACAAGAGCCATATGTGCCAAGATCAGAACTCACGTCCTAAATTGGACACACAGGTTATGAGCCGCATAAGCCCAGGATAAGGAAGAATCGGTCTTTCCGTTGTTTTTGAATGATGTGATGGTGAGACGCTGGGTTCGATCTGACCGAGACTGTGGGCTTCGCACCACGGCTATCCCCGACGACGACTCCGCAGGTCTGGAACCCTTATCTTGGCGACTATGGTGTTTCACCCGAGGCGTTTCCTGGGCTCTCAATCAATTCGATGCCTGAGTTTTAGGATAGACTCTCAGGCATCTTCCGCCCGGCACTGATTGGCTCCTGCGGGGATTGGGTTCAATTTGGGTTCGGTCGGGATAACCAGATGGAGGGTGCATCCTTTATCTTTGCCGTCAGAACTGGCCCAAATTCGCCCACCGTGCGCGATAACGTAGCTTTTGGCAATCGCGAGGCCCAATCCCGATCCGCGAGTTGAAAATTCATAGTATCCAGAACGGTGTGTGGAAGGATCAGAGGTGGTGTAAAACCGGTCGAAAATCCGATCTAATTCATTCGCTTCAATGCCAATCCCGGTATCTCTAATCTGAACGTGAATTGATTTTTCCTCACACTCCAAAGAAATTTGAATGGTGCCGTAGTCCGGCGTGAACTTGATGGCATTCTGCACCACATTGAGCAACACCAGGCCAAATTTCTGACGATCCACACTGGCCACAAAATCAGCTCCAAGGACTGTCACCGTTTGTTTCCGTTTCTCGACAAAGGGACCCAGTTCTTCCTGGACTTCCTGGATCAACTCTTTCAGAGACGTTGGTTCTGGGCAGAGTGTGAACTTCCCCTCATTGATCTTGAGCATCTCCAGGATGTTATTAAAGTTATCAATCATCCGGTCAACCGTGCGTTGGGTCACTGAAAGCGAGTGGTGTTGAACCGGGTTTAATTCGCCGAAAAATTCACTCAACAATGCCTCCGTGTAACCGCGAATCACGGTCAGCGGCGTCCGCATTTCGTGTGAGGTGACCACGATGAAGTTGGTCTTCATCTGGTTGAGTTCCTTCAGCGCACGCGAGACCTCCTGTTCCTGTTGATAGAGCCGCTCCAATTCGCGGAACGATTCGGCAATCATCAAATTCTTTTCTTCCACCTCACCATATAAACTGGCGTTTTCAATCGCCACCGCCGCCTGACCAGCCAGTAACTCGATCAGGCTGATGTCTTCACCGGTAAAGGGAGGTCGCCCAGGGCGATGACGGATATTCAGCACTGCGGTTACTTCACCTGACCGGGTCAGGATTGGCACATCCATCCATCCCTGGGGTGCGCTTTTTCGAGCCTGTTCCGGAGCAAAACTAATGGGCTCATCCTCCGGGTTGTTGACAATTATCGCGGTGGCGGATTTGGCGACTTTCCCCGGCGTTCCCTCCCCAAACTCGAAAGAAACGTTGCCAGGTTGCCATCCGTCATTGAGCCACTGGCGTTGAAAAACCACCCGATTTCCTTGAACCAGCCCAATGCCGCCTGGCTTGCCGTCCACCAGCCGGGCACTTTCTTCGGCGATGTTTTGCAAAACAGCCGTGATGTCCAGTTGTGAATTGATCACCTGAATGCTCCCCAGTAACTGCCGCATCGTAATCAGGCGCTGGTTCTGTAACTGCTTGAGATGCCTCAGTTTTTGTTGTTGCCGTGCATCCAGGGCCTGGATGCGCCAGGTGTACAGGGCATACACCGTGGAAAGAATCAGAAGTCCAGTCAGTAGCTGAAACCACCAGTTGTGCCAGAAGTGTGGTCGAATGGTGATTTCAAAGGATGGAGGTTCCCCCCAGGGTTCTGGCACCGTACGGGTTTTGACCGCAACCTGATAGTACAGGGTGGTAAAGCCCTTGGCCTGATCGAAAAAGGTAGCTTTGAGCGCATCAAGTGTCGGTAACAATGTCGCTCGTCGGTTACGCGTGGTCACCGGATTAGGGGCACGAGTTCCGATTGCGTGAATGCCAGCCACGGTTGTCAGCAGCCACATCATCACCACCAGTACCCTTTTGGCATACAGCAGTTCTCCACGTCGAATTTGCGACGAATCGCAATGGCGCATAATCTTGCTTTCCAATGCAGGCTATTGCCAGGGCTGAGCCTGAGCTTCCGGGAATACCAGAACCTGCCTATCATGTTGTTTCAATTAAGGTTGGAAGGGCGAATATAGGGCAACTTTTGAAATGAACGGTGAGCGGGAATGGATGAACGATGAAAATTCAATCACCCCTCAAACCCTCTTGGTTCAGTGGTTTGATTGAAAACCGGCGGAGTTTCTATTTTCAACATCACCTGAGTGCGGCACATAATCCTGAATCAGCCGCGATACCTCACCAATTCGTTCGATTTGTTGAATAACCAGTCTGTAATCTTGCAGTTGCTTAGATTTGAAGAAATGAGGAAGGAAGTAAATCGAAAGCTGTAAACTCGAGATTGGATACCAATAGCACTCTTTTTCTGAAAAAAACCTCAATAAAAGATCATTTTCCTCAAAATTGAGAGGTTTTGACACGTACGGGCTCTGTTTCTTGAGAATCTTGAGAAGCACTTGAGACAAAAAATACCTGGATTGAGTTCACTCAATCCAGGTATTTGCTTTTGGTAGGTTGTGACGCGTGAAATCGCACCCGTTTCGGGATTTTTCCTGGGTGCGTTCACTCAGGTTATGGTGCTATGGAACGATAAACTGAAATGGGGCTGAGGTGACTCCGTTCGGATTGACCACAACCCAGGTTGACGTGGTACCGCTTGGCAGAAATTCTTTTGGCGTCCGGTTGCCCGGTGTACTGCGGGCACTGGCTTTCACCAAAATCTTCCCGTTGACGGTGTTGTTGGTAATATCAAATGTTTCAGTCACCGAACCAACCGTGATGCGGAGTTTGGCCCCAGCTTGAATGTTGGAATTGGCGGCCACAAAAACGATTTTTCCAGTGCGTCCAAGTTTTACGCCGGGCTGGATGACTGGCGGTGGAGCAATCAGGAAATTAGCGTCGCTGTTGGCGCGGGCAATGTTTCCTGAAGCATCCGTCACAATAATCTGCACCCTGGCGCTGGTGGTATTCAGTCCACCGGGTACATTCCAGATCAAGCTTCGTGAATCAGCCGGGATGCCCGTCATAATCAGTGTTGAGTAGCTCACTCCGCCGTCGGTTGAGAGCCGGAGTTCCTGCGCGGTAATGCGGTCATTATCGGTGGCAGTCCACTCGATTGGTCGCTCAAATGGACGACCAGAGGCAATCGCTTCGCCACCGTTGGGCGATATGATTTTGACAACTGGCACAATGGTGTCAACCACAACAATCGCGGTGGATCGCGTGTTATTGGTTTCAACCGCTTCAGTCACCGTATTGGTGGCGTCGGCAATCACACCAATAAATTTGTTCCCAACTGTGGCATTGGTTGGAATTGGAATCGTCACAGTAATGGTTGCCGTGGCACCTGGTGTCAGCGACCCGGTTGGTCGGCTGATGAGAAAGACGTCTTCGCCGTTGCGGATGACTTCGTCATTTGACAGCACCACATCGTGGGTTGCACCGTCAGCCGTGGTCCCGCCCTGATTGCGAATTATGAACGTGAGCGTCACGTTGTTGCCAGGAATGACCTGGGTCGGTGAGACTTCCAGGCTGGTCACAACCAGGTCTGGCAATCCAGAAACTGAAAATGCCTGGGTCGCCGTGTTGTTGTCTTCCGCCGATTCATCAACCGCATTGGTGGCATCCACCAGTGCCCCGATAAAGTAATTTCCGGGTGGGACATTGGCGGCAATCGTGACATTGGCTGTTAACGGCAATGCCGATCCACCAGCGATGGAACCAGTGTTGATACTCATCAAAACGGTGTCGCCAGTTCCAATGACAGCATCTGTTGAAAGGACAATGCGTGTAATTGATGCTCCGGCATTGCCGGAACCAGCATTGCTCACCGTCACATTCACCGTCAGACTACCGCCCGGAGGTGTGGCTGAAGCCGACAAGGTCAGCGCCCCAACCACCAGATCGGGTTGCGGTGCCGCAATTGTCAGGTTATCGGTGGCGGTGTTGTTGTTTTCATTCGACTCGGTAATTGCATTTCCAGAATCAGCCCGAATCCCGATGAATCTGGCCCCAGGTGTCGCCGAAGCCGGAATGGTGACATTATTGGCGGTCAAATTGACCGATCCTGCCGCTGCCAGCGGTTGCGTCGAAACGGTGGCCAGAACCTGGTCTTCGGCATCAACCGTGTTGTCATTGGACAACACGATGGTTGCAGTGCTGGTCACCGACGTCGGCGCACTCCCCTGGTTGCGAACCGTGAACGTTACGGTGACGGTACCCCCAGCCACAACTGAAGTTGGCGTGACATTCGGAGTTTGAACAATCAGATCCGGCAGGGCCGTGACCGTCGCCGCATCCCCAAATTCAGAAGTATTCCCCTGGGCATCAGTCGAGGTGCCCGTGATGGTAAAGCTTCCAGATGGCGCCGGGACCGTCTTTGAGAAATCGCCGTCGGTTTCAGGCGTCACTGAATCCAGATACAGTTGGGTTGGCTGGCTCGCTGGCTGGGTGCTTGCGGCAATGTTGGCAAACAGTTCAACAATCGCCGTGTTTGGAGTGGTTCCATCCAGCTTTCCGACAATCACAATGTTGCTGCCATTGACAGTGACACTGTTGATCTTCGGACGCGGTTGGAGAGCATTGGGCCCGCTGCCGGTGGCATTCGTCGCTCCGTTGTTGGCCAAATCAATCCCCAGTTTATCGTTGGCATAAATTGAATTTCGTCGAAGGCTATTGCGAACGGTGCCGGTGTCCTGCAGGTTGATCCCAATCGTCACCCCATTACCACCATTAAACGCAATGCCATTGGCGGCATTGTCAGCCGTTCCACCAACCAGGTTGAGCGACGAATCATTGATGATTCGGATACCGTCTCCGCCATTCCCCAGGTCGGCCCGGCTGGCGTTGGTGCCAATCAAGTTTCCCTGAATCGTGTTGGAGATTGATCCATCCAGCGTGATACCGGTGCTGTTGGCACCAGTATTGCCACCGATCAGGTTTCCATCCGAGATTCCAGTTCCGCCGATGACGTTATTTGAAGCACCGGTGCGAATGGTAATTCCGTTGCCACCATTTCCAACGGCGGCAGTCGCGGTTCGATTCAGTCCAATCAGGTTGTTGCGAATGATGTTATTGGTCGTGCCGATCCCTTCGATCAGGATCCCGCCGTCATTGTTTCCGGAAATGATGTTTCGGACAGCCGCCGTGCTTCCACCGATGGTATTGACAGCCGCCGTGCTCCGGATCGCAATCCCCAGATCGTTCGGGTTGTCGTCAGTCGCATCGGCATTGGTGCCGATATAGCAGGACTCGATCCGGTTGTTGGTGGCCCCAGCGCCACTAATTTCAATCCCAACTGATGATGCCCCAACAATGCCCAGATTGTGGACCACGTTGTTTCCGGCTGAAATAATCCGGAGCCCGGTTGCCACGCCGGCATTGCTGGCATCAATAAAAATTTCTGGGCCGTTTGGATTGGTGTTTGATGTAGCCGCTTGTGAGTCGCCATTGATGGTAATGCCATTTTTATCAAGTGGCGGAAGCGGCGCACTGGCGGGCGGTTTGATAATGAAAATATTGCCGGTCACCTGAGCGCCAGGAATCGCAAACACAATTGAATCACCCGCCTGGGCAGCCAGCAACGCGGCGCGAAGCGAACCAGCCGTGGGGGATTCATTGTCGCCGTTATCCTGGGTTGTGGTCACGGTGCGGGCGGTTTGCTGGGTCACAAAGGTTCGAGTGGCGCCCGACTCAAGGCTGATCACATCGGCCATTGCATCCAGATTCATTCGACCGGTTTCCCAGGCAGTGGCACCGCTGGCTGGCAACCCTTGTGGTTGACCAAACCCGCCGTCACCTGTACCAGCGAGCACGACCAGTTGCCCGGTGCTGTCATTCATCACCACATCAAGTGTCCCATCAACATTCATCTGAGCAACTTCGAGGTGAGTACTTCCGGCCACGGCTGGAAATAACTGAATGCCGCCAAAGCCACCCTGGTTGATGCCCATCAGGACAGCCAGGGCGCCATCAGAGGTGGCAGCCAGCACATCCAGATGATGATCCAGGTTCAGATCAGCCACAGTGAGGGCTGAGACTGAAACATTCATTGGAAACGTCGAGGTAACGACCATCTGGCCGCCCTGCCATTCCCAGGTCAATAATTGCTGGGAAGCCGTGTCAACCGTCCAGACCTTTGCCGATGCGGGTGACGCCGCAAGAAATTGCACTGTGGCACCGGCAGGCGCGGCACTATGTTGTCCGGCAGCCAGTCCGTCACGTGTGCCTGAGCACAGGACAATTCCCTGGGCAGCACTGACAACCACATCCTGGATCTCATCCTGGTTGACATCGGCCACGGCCAGACCGGTGGCATCAGGTAAAACCGGCTGGATGGCCAGGATGGAAAGCGGTGACAGATTGGCTTCACCACGGACAGTCTGACTCTGGTCAACCTGCCCCCAGACGGTGACTGTGGCATTGCTGGCGCTGAGGGCCAGCAGTTCCGAATACCCGTCACCATTGACATCTGCAACCGCCAGCGCGGTGGCAGCAGAACCCGTTTCCAGCAGTTCAGGAAGACCAAACTCGGCGACTCCCTGACCACGTCGAAGCTGTAAGCTTCCATCTTTCAATGAGATCAAATCCCACACTCCATCCCCGTCAACGTCGGCATACTTCACGGCGGAAGGTTGGGCTGCGACGGTGGCAATGTCTGAAGCAGCTTCCAGATCAAGTGCAGCATATTGGGGGAGCGAAACAGCAACCTGACGTGATTTCTGCCAGACAGGTTGGG
This sequence comes from Acidobacteriota bacterium, assembly GCA_016208495.1. Taxonomy (NCBI): domain Bacteria; kingdom Pseudomonadati; phylum Acidobacteriota; species Acidobacteriota bacterium. The sequence continues at coordinate 11,268 of JACQXX010000083.1, forward strand.
TTGCCGTAGAGTTGGCGGTTACAGAAAAACGACTACCTGCGGCGACAGCAAGTAGCGCTATAAACACCGATAACGCAATAAAATTGTTCCTTTTCTTCATAGAACACACCCTTATTTAATCCCCTTAATTTCTTCCCAATAGATCGCTCAAACTATAAAATATTGATTTCAAATAAATTATCAGATTAAGCAAACCTATCGAAAAAGCTCAATAGCAAATCACCCACCCCATAACGAGTGGGGTGTGGGCACGGGTAAGGCTCAGGTTTGATGAAACGTATGCGGAAAAACCCTATCCAGTGCAGGGTTTTGTGATCGTTGATTTCGGTGGAAGTGCGCGTACGCGAGATGCCGATGATGAAGATATCCAGCATCTGAAAAATGATTCTTGAAATTCAATAGAATTGTGAATTGGTCTGCCAGCTTGGTTGAATAATCCAGATGATATGTTGGTTTTCAAATGCCGGAAGAATAACGAATTGCGCCTACGGCTGAGGCTTAAATGACTGGAAAAACTGGTTAATCGCTGGTTTTTCAATTTCCGCCCGATTTCCTGAAACACAGGCAATCTGATAGAGCCGGGGTCTGGCAACAATATAGACATAGCGGCCATAGATCTTTTGGCCGGCTTTGGTTGCGGAAAAGAGCACCGAAGACGCCGGAAACCCCTGAATGACCAGTGCTTCCTGTCGTTCCACCACGCCGTCGAGTTGTCCAATCGCGCCATTGAGCACGCTTTCCATCACCGATTGCGGATCCATCAGGTCAAAGAGCTGGGGAGGATAATCGCTGTAGGCCACCAGGCACACACTTTCCTGCGATTCAACTGCAACCGTATGCAACGGCAGAGGTTGACCGTCTTCCGTTAAAGCCTTCATTTCATATTTCGGAGGTTGAAATCCTGGCGGGAACCACACGGAAAACCGTCCTTCAGCCGACTTGACTTCAACTGGGCGAGCTGATTGGCAGGCGATTCCAAACACGCCAAAGCTCATAATCAACACCCAGGTTGTGAGACGTGCTTGCCGCAGAAGATCCATCCGTCAGCTCCTGGCACAACTTCACACGTGCAGTTTCAATTTTTCGGGAAAACAGTGACTTGCAATGAGGTGGGACAAAAGATTCGTTCAGACGTGAACTGTCTTGGCACTCTAACGACCCGACACTGTCGTGTCAAACCAGAGAAGGCAGAACCAGGAATGAAGAATGTGGTTAGTGATTAGTGGTTAGTGGTTAGTGGTTAGTTCTTGGGGTTCTTTGAAAGTATTGATTTCTAAGCACTAAGTACAAGTCCCCATAAAAGAGGAATGAAATTCAACCACTCGCTGGGAGAACCATTGGTTTTCGCCCGGATGGGCGCTGGAAAATAGCCGGTGGCCAGTGTCGCTTTGGACACGCGGCCACCGGACAGAGCCGCCATCACGGGTTCGCGCCCGGATGGGCGCTGGAACAGGAGTCGTGAGCCAGAAGCCGAAAATTCGACGAAAACCGGGACCCGAACCAGCTTTCAGCGCCCATCCGGGCGCGAACCACTGCGGACCGAAGCTCCGGTGGTGTGCCCAAAGCGGCAAACCACCGGCTATTGTCCGGCGCCCATCCGGGCGAAAGCCAATTCAGAGTAACCGAATTTCCACCCCTTATTTATGGGGACTTGTACTAACCACTAACCACTAACCACTAAATGGTTTCTTCATTCTTCATTTACAGCGGATAAACCCGCAACTGGCCGTCACCAGTTGAAAAAATCAGACACAGCGTTTTCGAAGCGCCAACCTGAGCAATAATGGGTGAAGTGGCAAAGGCGCCAAGCGGTAGCTGCCAGACGGTATCGCCGGTGTCAGCTCGAACGGCCACCATCTGCCCATCCGCCGTACCAAAAACAAACCAGTTGAGGCCCTCGGTTGGGTCGCTTTCACGTGAGCCAAGCACGGTCACGATGTCGGTGCTGGTCCACCAGCCAGTGCGCTTGACCAGAAAACCATCGCTCATTCGATAGATCGAAAATGTGCCTTCAGGGCCATAATTGGCACCGATAAAGACATCCGCCGAACCAAACCCGGCGGGTGCCACACCGGGCAAGGCCGCCCGATTGATCCGCATGACGGCTTCGGTTCCAATGATTTTGGCAAAATCCCAGACGCGTTTGTTGTCTTTCGCCAGTCGAACCACACGCGCCGGACCAGCCAGCAATACCTCACTTGCCGGCAGCAAAAGAGCAGATGAATACAAATCACCTTTCAATGTCCGGGCATCAACCGGACCAAACAGCGCTTTGCCCGTGGCACCATCGCGAATGCTGTATTTGTCATTCGAAACGATATAAATGTCATCGTCTCCGTCACCATCATAGTCGCGAACGCTCACCGCATTGCTGAAGAAAAAGGCTTCGTTGGTACGCCAGATGGTGTTGCCCTGGGCTCCGCTGAGCAGCAAGCTGCCGGTTCGTGAAATGCTGATAAAAACACCAGCGGCCTGCGCTGCCCCGAGGAACTTCCCAGTGACCATGGTGAGTGCCGTGTCTGATGGGTATTCTGGAAATGTGATTCCCCACCGCTCACGCAGGGCAAAGGTTCCACCCGTAAACGTCCCGCTCGATTCCAGGACACTGATTCGCAGTCGCCCGGCATCATTGCGTGTCACCAGGATTTCCGGACGATTGCCGGTGGTCGCGGGGATGTCGAGGTCATTGATTACCGGGATCGAAGTACCTTCAAACATTGTCAGGCTTTGCGTGGTCCCGGTCAACGGATCACAACTAAACACCCCGATCCGCCGTGAAGGTAACCGCAACAGGATTTCATTGATTCCGTCGCCATCCAGATCCGCTACCCGTGATTCAAGTTGAGACGCGGGTGCTGCCACAAATGATGAAGTCGCCGGCAGAGCTTTGCGGCGGCTCTGGGGTTCATAAAACCCGACTTTGCCGGTCAATGCACCGTTGACTTCTTCAGCCACCAGAAATTTGAGCGCGCCAGTCACCGGATCACGCCAGATGGTTCGAACATTGCCTGACCGAACCAGTGATAAATCAACGGTAATTCCTTCCAACGTCGGCGTGGCTGTCGTGAGCCGGACTTTCCCGTTTCGCTTTTGCTGAAAATAAGAAAAGAAGAGCGGTGCCCGATTTGGTACCAGCAGACCGATTCGGGTTTCATTTGAGGCCCCAATCAGCGGCAAATCCGGAATGGACACACTACGCAGCAAATACTGTGACTGAGTGAGTGTTTTTCCATAAAGCTGAAGGACACCGCTGTTCCCAATAAGTGAAAACGCATACACCTCAAGTGCCGAAGCCAGCGTCATCGAAGGGAATTCTTCGGTGGCCTGTGAGGTATAGAGTTCGGGAACGCCATCACCGTTTATATCACGAATGTCCCACACATAATGGTTGGCCAGCCGGACCAGCAACACCGCATTTCCATTTGCATCCCCGGTCCCATTGTAAATGCGAATGTTTTGGGTGGTTTTGTCCCAAACATTCAGCACAATTTCGGCCCGTCCATCGGCGTTGAGATCAACAACGCTGTTTAAACAAGCGCGCGGGTTTTCATTGGGAAAGGTTCCACCCCACAAACGGGTTGGGGTCGGGGTTAACTTAAAGACTGTAATTGCCTGCAGTTTCCCATTTCCAGCCAAAACCGGGATTTCGTCACCGATCACCACAACTTCCAGGTCTTTCGGGTCAGCATCAACATTGGCCAGGGTCATCAACCCATAGTGGCGGCCTTCGGGGTCACCTTCGCGGAATTCGGTCTGGCTACGCAACGTTCCATCCACGTTGTAAATGAGCAGCCACGGACGGCCAACCACCACCACATCCAGCACCCCGTTGGTATCCACATCCCCGATTGCCAGTTGTGGCGAGTTGAGTTGCCCTCCGTTGAGGTTTTTGACAACTGGCGTGGCATAGGTCTGGAGCTGGGAATCAAAAAAATATCCCATCGCATCGCCTTCGGTCGCGGTGTGATCGGGAAAAACCACGATTTCCTTCCCTGGTCGCGTCGGAATCAGGTCGGCAACCTTAATAAAAGGTGCCGCCAGCAGAGTGAATTCCGGAAACCGGAAGCTGCGGCGAATCCCACCATCGGACTGAATGATCATCAGGTCCTGGGTTATAGTACTAAAGCCAATGATCTCAGCCGGTCCGTCTCCATCGAGGTCGGTAATCGTGGCGATATCCGTCATTCCATAGAAGTTATCAAAAATCAGTTGACCGTTTCGGGTGGCTGAAATCCGGCCATTGCGGATCATCACAATGTCAGCCGTGCCGGTTCCTGACAGGTCGCCAACCGTTGATGCGGCTGGGGACCCACCAGTGTTAATCGCGAAAAACGTCCCTGGTGGACGTGGGGGAGTTGGCAACGGATCCACCCGCGCCGCCAGCGTGTTTTCCTTGCGATATTGCGGCCAACCCTGGGCTGGCGCCGGGGTCTGTGCCCCCACCGAAAACGTGACCAAAAACAACCACACCACACCACACACAACAGCCAATGGTTTCATAAGCATTTCTTTGGAGGGCGGCCCACTTGACGCCGCTTTGAGCCTTAGGATTGAAGAGAATTTGCAGGATTTTGAATACGGCTATGACTAATGCTTGCAGCAACAGGTTGTATCAGCGAGGATTGCATCCAATCATAGCCCGCAAATCATACCAGTTTGTGGTCAGTAGTCAGTAGTCAATAGTCAATAGCTCGCTAAACCTATTTGATTGAACTACCAGGCTGCTTTCTTACACGAGTGCCTCATTGCCAAATGGTATCAGCTTACGGGCAGAGCTTGTCGCAACCTCTGTGATTCGGGCATCATCAGACGCCTGCTGACACGCACCAATTTAATACACAATATCCCAAACAATTGACCTCATTTTATGAAAAATCGGCTGAAGTTTTTGTGCATTCTTTTTTTCCTGGTTATACCAACCTTGCTGGCGGCGCCAGATCTTCCACTCGTCGTCTCAGCCTGGCAGCAAGTCGCCACAACTGAAGCGGCAATTGAAACGGTTGTTCACTCAAAACCAAAAACCACCAGTGGGTCCAAAGTTGACCAGGTAGTTGTCACCCATCCTTTTCCGTTTCAAGTTGGCGAAAGCCTGACCTTTGAATTTAAGTTTTCCCGATTTCCCATCTATGGCACCATCGGCCAGCTCAACATGAATGTGGTTCCACTCGAAAGCCTCACCGATGAAGTTAAAAAAGAAGACCCTGCCCAAATTCCAGCCAGCAAGTCCGCTGCGCAAGAAACGCGATTCGGATTGCGTGCCCTGGCCGAATCCAAAGGGTTTATTCCCGCGCTGTTTGGGCTCAAAGTGCGCGACACCTTTACTTCGATTGTGGATCTCACTGATTTTTCAAGTCTTTACATGCGAAAAGACATTGATGAGGGCAAGAAACACAAAAAACAGGTTTCCTTGTTTCAGCGTGAAAAACCCGAAGTTCAGTTTTTAGAAACTGATTTATCCGTGGCCAATGCCCAGCCGGCTGTCCGAACGATTGAAGGCGTTCCCTGGACCACTGATCTGGTGTCTTTCTGGTATATGTTGCGAATGCAGCCGTTCAAAGAAGGCCAGACAATTCCAATGGTCCTCTATGACGACGGTAAAATCTTTAATGTAGACGTTGTGGTTGGAAAAAGTGAAAAAATCTCGGTCGAAGCCGGAAAATACACTGCCCGCAAACTGACCATTAAAGCCCACGAAGCCCAGTTCATTCGCCGCAAAGGCGAGTATCTCATCTGGATTTCAGAAGATAAAAACCGGCTTCCACTCAAAGTTCGTTTCCGCACCAGCAGCGGTACGTTAACGGCGGAACTGGTCAAAAAGAACATTCCCAGCCTGAAGTGACTGGTGACAAGGTGACAAAGTGACAAGGTGACAAAGTGACAAAGTGACAAGGTGACTGGGTGACAAGGTGACAAGGTGACTGGGTGACAAGGTGACAATAGATCATTCTGTCACTGAGGACTGTCCAAATTTTTCTGTAACCAGTCAATTCAACCTGGAAAAACCAGGTGATCGGCTCTTTCTTTAGTCACTAAATATTGAATACAAACAGTTTATCTAAACTTAAAAACGAGCTAAAAATCCAGTCTAGCCATTTACACAAAAAACTAAAAAGTCTCTGCACTGTGTCAGATGTCACCTTGTCACCCAGTCCCCTTGTCACCTTGTCATTTGGTCACTTTGTCACCGTCTTCCCTGAAGTCGTCGATACTCAGCCACCGCTGCCGCATGTTCGGCTTCGTTTCGGGAAAAACGATGCTTCCCACCTTCATTCAAAACAAAGTAAATATATTCACTTTCAGCCGGATAGAGCGCGGCCTGGATTGATTTCAACCCTGGTGAGGCAATTGGTCCGGGAGGCAAACCCGGCGCCAGGTAGGTGTTATAAGGCGAGAGCGAACGCCGATGCTGAGGGTTATTGACATTTCCATCCCAGGTTCCGTCCAGCATCGCGGCATACATAAATGTTGGGTCACAATCCAGTCTCATGCCGCGTTTGAGCCGGTTGTGAAAGACACTGGAAATGAGCGCCCGGTCCTCGTCCACTTTTCCTTCTTTCTCAACCAGCGATGCCAGTGTCATCACCTGACGCACCGACATCCCAAGCTCTTTGGCACGCGCCTGAAACTGTGGCGAGAATACATCGCGAAACCGGCGTACCATCCGGGTCACAAGCTGGGCGCTGGTGGTATTTCCTGCGTAGACGTAAGTATCTGGAAATAAATACCCTTCCAGGTTTGAAGCCGACGGGTCGAGATCCCGGATCAAGGTAATATCGCGTAATTCGGCGACCACCGCCGGGCCATTGACAGGAGTTGATGAGTCACGATTTTTGAGCAACTCTTCAACTTCAAAGATATTCAAGCCTTCAGGAATCGTGAGTTCCCGAGTAACAACCTGCCCACGTTGGATCTTCTCAATCACCCTGAGCGGCGTAATCGGTGATTCAAACTGGTATTCGCCAGCCTGGAGCGGTCGTTGACTTCGATTGAGCGTCAGATACACCAGCAATGGAAACCGACTTGAAATAACCCCTTCCTGCCAGAGGCGAATCAGGATTCCTCGGGTACCCATACCGGATTCAATTTCAATAATGCGGTCCGCGGCCTCGTGCGTCAGGGGTGTTGTTAACGAGGAATACACCCAGTAGGCGAAGCCTCCACACAAAGCAATGATAATGCCGAGTCCAATCAGAACTGGCCTGATGCGGGCAAGAAATGGTTTTTTGGTCATGAGTGAGTGCACTAGGGCTCAGGGCTGAAAAATCCTCGGGCTGAGGGCTTGGGGCTGAAGAAGTCGGGCTGAAAACATCGGGCTGAAGACATTGGGCTGAAGACATTGGTTTTATACTATTTTGGGCTGAGGGTATCGGGCTAAGGGCTGAGGGAAATACAATTCTTTCAATAATTTAGCCTTCCCATAACAAGAGAGGTTCATTCCAAAATGGTATTATTTCATCCCTCATCCTTCATCCCTCATCCCTTCCTTTGCTCCGAGCTTGCGAGTCTTCAGCCCCAAGCCCTGAGCCCTGGTTTTCTCAGCTCTTATTCGTGCTTGATAGTTCCCTGCAACGAAAGGTCAACCATCATGGGTGGTGTTCCATCGCCAAAGAAAAATGAATCCATGGCGCCAAACAAAAACTTTTGGGCCTGTGGATCAATCGGATTCAGCCCGAAATGATTCATGAGGACAGTCTGCTGGCCAATCCACTTTTTCCAGCATTCGGTACAGGTTGACTGCTGTACCTTGCGACCTAAGTCGTTGTTGAACGGTGCTTTTTGCATTTGCTGCATTTCGCTCAGGCAACAGTACCGATAGGCCGCCCCGTCAGCCTTGGTGACTAACTTCATTTTTTCGAGTTCCGGAATGACCTTGCGGACTTCCTTTTCCGGATAGCCTGTTTCTTTCACGAGCGCCTCAACCGTGAGCGGGCCTTTTTCTTTGAGTAATTGAACAATGATGCGGGGAGTGCCTTTCAAAAGCACGCACAATGTCTCGACTGCCATAGGTTGTACTCCACAATGGAAATTCAAACTGGTTTTGCGAACAGGAAGGATTTTCTGCACCCCTTTCAATAGCAAGGGTGGCAAAGGTGATGCAAGCAGTCTTTGGCGGGCAATTGGGTATCTGCCGGCATTGACTATCCGCCAGCGTCATAAAGAGGAGCGGCCTGACGGAGCCGTTTCAGGAACTCTTCATCAAGCTCGGTCGCTGGATTTTGATTGATCGGAGATTTTGAAGTGTCGGTTGGCACAATGGTTTTTCCCTGGAACCGGACGGCGGCGCTATAGGCTTCATTGGCACCGTTGAGATCTCCGGTTCGATACAGCACGCGCCCCAAATCTTGATAGGCTTCGGAATAGTTTCCTCCACGCTGCTCAATCGCGGTGCGGTAAGCAGCGATGGCGGCGGTTGGATTTCCCTGCTGCGAATAAATCCGCCCCAACCGATAATAGGCTTCGGGATATTTGCCTTTGCGCTGTTCAATCGCGGTTCGAAAGACCTGAGTGGCATCAAGCCCGTTTCCGGCTCGAACCAGCAACATCCCCAGTTCATAGTGACCTTCCGGAAACAGTTGTCCAAGTTGCTCAATGGCAGTCCGGAGCGATTGAATGGCTGCCGGGAACTGGCTGAGGGCGGCCTGGGAATGACTGAGTTGATAGTGGGCTCGCCAGTACACCCCGCCCATTTCCGTGATAGTTAATTGAAATGACTTACAGGCCGCTTCGTGATCTCCCTGGGCAGCCTGGACCCGTCCCAAATCATATTGAGCTTCCGGATAGCGTCCGCCGCGCCGATGGATTGCAGTCGTCAATGCCTGATGAGCTTGAGAGAGTTGACCATTTAATAAACTCGCCAATCCGACCCCACGCCAACTTTCAGCATCAGTGGTTCGCTGCGCGACCGCCTTTTCAAATGCCTGGGTCGCTTCAGCGTATTTTTTCTGGCGCAGGAGCAAGATCCCCAGGTTGTGGTAGGCAGCCACATCGGTATCCCCATGCGTCAGGGCCAGTTGCAGGTGTTGGTGGGCTTGATCAAGTTTGTTTTGGCGAGCCAGCGCATTACTGAGGTTGCGATGGGCAAAAGCAAAATCCGGTTGAGCCTCAATCGCCTGGCGATAGGCTTCGGCGGCCTTTTCGATATTTCCCTGGGCGTAATAAAAATTTCCAAGATTGAAATAGGCTTTTGGATATGGCTGATCTGAATATTCGATGGCCCGCTGGATTGCTTCAAGGGGTTCCTGGGTGCGACGGGTTTCAAAATATTTCCCCTGCTCAAACAAGACGACCGCCAGATTATGATGGGCCCGGGGCAGTCTCGGTTCAATCGAGAGTGCCTCGCGAAAGGCTTCGGCGGCTTCCTCCAATTTGCCAAAATCCCGCAAGGCAATCCCCAAATCCAGATAGGCACTGGTCAAATCAGGATCAGACTTGACTGCGGTTTCAAATTCCTGGACGGCTGCCGCAACATTCCCGCTTTCATAAAACACCATGCCAAGTTCTTGATGGAGCTGGGCTCGACGTGGGTCAAGTTGGAGTGCCGCCTGGAAGCTGGCCACGGCCCTTCCCCAATCACCCAGCAACCGGGAAGCCTGTCCCAGACCAACCCAACCATCAATGGCCTGGGGTTGTGCATCAACCGCTGCCTGAAAACAGACCAGTGCGTCGAGATAATCTTTTTGCCCAAGCGCAATCTGGCCAAGCGTCAAGTGGCCAGCTAAAAATTCAGGCTGTTGAGCTAACAGGTCACGCAATATTTCGCGAGCCCGGTCTGGATTTCCGAGCTCATACCAGATGGTGGCCAGATGGATATAAGACCAGGGCTGCTGTGGTGCCGAGCGAATGGCTTCCTGAAAGGCGGTTTTGGCTTCGGCTGGGCGATGGAGTTGTTTGAGCAGTGCGCCGCGGCTGTAGTGGGCAGCAGCCAAATCAGGTTGCAGCCTCAGCGCCTGTTCAATTTCACTCAGCCCGGCATCGAGCCGCCCCAACTGGGCCAGGGTTAAACCGAGATTATGATGGGCTTCAGGATACGGTGTTGCAGATCGGGAGATCGCCTTCTGATAGGCATCAACAGCCTGTTCGAGCTTTCCCTGGCTGATCAAGGCGATTCCCAGAAAGTACCAGGCTTCAGCCGACTGGGATGGATAGGTGGTGATGACTGATTGAAAAGTGGCAATTGCGTCGGCAATTTCCCCCTGAGCAAACGCCTCTTTGCCGACCTGTAACAGCTCAGCCGCCGTTTCCCCCTCTTGACGCCCACCGCTGGACTCGACTGTGTTTGATAAACTTCCGGTGTTGCGCACAGCCATGTGCCCCCCTTTGCGTCAGAATACAATGTTTGGGATTTCCCTGGCCTGTGAAAATTCCACATCTCAGCTTTCTCAACTCACAAACCAGGGTGGACCCTGGTGTTGAGAAAGCTGCTCGGGTGACTATCATTGGGTGATAGCACGCCGAAGAATAATTGCTGGTTGTGTGCTCCGCGAGGGGATAAGCGGGGACAAAAACCTGCCTGAGGTTGGAATGGGACTCCAGTTCAGAGGTGTTTGTCGCTGAGTACCAGGTGCGGAACCGACGCTGCCAGTTGGTCGGGCTCAAGGCATCGGGCTGAGTCAATCCAAATCCGTTTCCGCCCGCTCAGTACTGAGCCGGGAATCAGGACTCTTCGAGTTGCAAGATGGCAATATACGGCAGATTGCGATACCGTTCGGCATAGTCAAGACCATAGCCGACCACAAATTCATTGGGAATGGTGAAGCCGGTGTATGCCACATCAACCTGCGCCAGTCGCCGTTCCGGTTTGTCCAATAGTGCGGCAACTTGAACGGATGCCGCATCCCGGCGGCGGAAATTGTCAAGCAGATAGTTGAGGGTCAACCCTGTATCCACAATGTCTTCCACCACAAGCACGTCACGCCCTTTGAGACTGGTGTCGAGATCTTTCAAAATTCGCACTTCACCAGACGACTTGGCCGCTGCTCCATAGCTTGATACGGCAATAAAATCAACGGTTAAGGGCAGGTCTACACATCGCATCAGGTCAGAGGTAAAGAGACTGGCCCCTTTGAGAACACTGATCAGCGCCAGCGATTTCCCGCGATAATCGGTTGTAATTTGATTGCCCAGTTGCTGGATGCGCTCCTGAATTTGAGCACGGTCAATTAAAACTTTGAGATTGGGTTGGATAAATTCTGACACAATACCTGTCCAAAAAAGAAAGAATGTGATTTAAACACAAGCAGATCAGCCAGTGCCTGATCTCTGATTGGGGGCTTGCTCGACCACGACCGTCACAAGTTCTGTCCAGAAGGAAACCGCGATCAGATATCAGAGATGGCCAGGTGGTGGCAGCTCAGGAAATGACATCTTCCCCAAACATGACATGGGTTTCTTCGTCAACTGGGCCAAGCCCAAGGTGGCGCTCGCCATTGATGTCGCGGATCCAGACCACGTTCATCAATTCCCGTCGTTCAGGGTTGATTGCCGGAACAACCAGCGCCAGTTGATCTCCCACTTCAACCTGAATGGCGGAAATGACACAGGCCCCTTTCCGGCTGATAGAGATACATTCCCCGGTGCTGTTAAAGAATTCACCGTCTTTGGCAATACCCTCCACCACAGCCGTCAGGCTACAAGGTAATCGTTTCTCTCGACGCGTTGATTCAAAATCCTCACTCATCGAACCCTCCTTGGGCTTCGCACATGAATTGAAAGACACCCCATTTTCTCAACTGGGAAACACAGCCATCGCTCAGTTAAGGACCGGCTTCTTCTATCGTAGCTAGGATTTGTAAGGTTGTTTACTTGGAAAAATGAGTACTTCTTCAGTATTCATGATGTTTTCGTGAAGTGCAAGACCAAACTGTGACTTCAGAACTTCCAACTCAAGACCGAAAGAATTTTTGGGAGGTGGAAATCAGCAGGAAAACTGGGATTTTGGAAACAAAAAAGCTCTGAAGCATGCATTCGACTTCAGAGCCAAAGTGAGGAGACGACCGTGAAAAATGTTCCAAATTCAACTTCACGCCTACACCAAATTGTTTTGCGACAAAGAGGCGGAAAAACAAATCGGTGAAGTCCAGGAACTATATGTCATTGCTGGTGAAACTGCCAAACGATTTTTTACAAGTCCAGGCAGGTTACACAAACTCAAAGCTTTCGCATCTGCTTTTGGAGTTGTTTATCAAATCGTCGAGGGCCTTCATCGTGACGTAATTCCATAAACTTGTGGAGTTGATCGGTGGTCAAAATCTGGCGGAGTTGGGATTGAACTTTGGTTTGGATCATCAACAACTGGGTTTGGGCTTCAGCCAGATCTTTGGCCCGTTGATTCACAGCCGCTTCGTTAAATTCATCGCTAAACAATGCATCATCCAGCGCAAACCGCCTGGCCCGCATATCCTTGAAGGCGCTGGCCATCGCCAGCCCATGTTGGCGATAAACCTGGCGAATCCGTATCTGCTGGTCTTCAGTGAGTCCAAGGGCCGCCGCCAGCAATCTGGATTCATACGGATTGCGCAACAATGATTCAAAAACCGGCTGGCGGCTGTTATAGGGCTCTGATTCGGCCTGATCAGCTTTTGGCCGGACCTGAGATGCGGGTGGCTGTTGGGCCAGCGCACTTGACGTTGCAACAACCATCACGATTCCAAGGACCGACCCGACCAGAAGATAGTTAAGGTTCAACGAGTAACTCACGTTCGTCATATGGAGTGTTTGATCCTTCAAGCCTGGTGAAACTGTACCAATCTTTTCAGTGACTGGATTCTTTGCCAGGGTTAGAGCCTGAGCGAGATTAAAAAGTTTGTCAAAAATCAGGTAAAACCACAATGAAAGAGAAATGAGAGAACCACAAATCCATTTCAGTCCCTAAAGGAGGTTCGGCGAAACTTTTTTGAAACTGGTTGGCTTGCTTCAAATCAGCGGCATAATCCACAAAATTGATCTCGGAAGGTTGGTTTGCTTTTCGGTCAATCAGCGATATAGGTTGAGGACCACAAGCATAACGCGATTCGTTTTGGTTCTTTTTTCTCTCCCGTTTTCCATCCTGGAACGGTACTGATCCGGTTGTCCTTCCTACTATTTACGGCCCTGGCTCTTGTTGCCGGATGGGAAACGTCGTTACGTCCCGTTGTTGGGAAGAAAGCGCATTTCCTGGTATGGACGACGCCCTGGCCATCAACCGATGGCAATTTACCTTTACCATTACCTTTCATTACCTGTTTCCTCAACTGACGATGGGGCTGGCGCTGCTAATTGTCATGCTCAAAAGCCTGGCGGTGTGGAAAAACGACGACCGTTTCAACCGGGCCGCGCAGTTTTGGGGAAAAGTCTTTGGAATCAGCTTTTTCTTTGGCGTGATTACCGGCATTCCCATGGAATTCCAGTTTGGCACCAACTGGGCACGGTTTGCCCGCTTTGCCGGAGGTGTCATCGGCCAGACACTGGCCATGGAAGGCGTATTTGCCTTTTTCCTGGAATCCTCATTTCTGGGGCTGTTTCTGTTTGGCGAAAAACGACTTGGCCGGTGGGGGCACTGGCTGGCGTCGGTGCTGGTTTTTCTGGGTTCGTGGCTGTCGGGCTATTTCATCATCGTGACCAATGCCTGGATGCAGCATCCGGTCGGGTACATTGTCGCCAGCGATGGATCGGTTCACCTCTCCAGTTTTTGGGCCCTCCTGTTAAACCCCTGGGCCATCTGGCAATACCTGCACAATATGAATGGTTCGGTGGTCACCGCCTCGCTTGTCATGACATCAGTGGGTGCCTATTACCTGTTATCACGTGAACAAGTCGAGTACGGTCAAATGTTTCTGAAACTGGGCGTCATCACCGCCTGTATCGCCAGTTTTTTGCAGGCCATGCCAACCGGAGATATGCAGGCTAAACTGGTCGCCCGCCATCAGCCAGCCGCATTTGCCGCCATGGAAGGGTTGTTCAAAACCGAGCAGGGCGCCGCCATGGTGATCATCGGCCAACCGGATGTTGAAAACCAACGGTTGGACAACCCCATCATGATTCCCAATATGCTCAGTTTTTTGACCTATCAGCGATGGGGAGCGGAAGTGAAAGGACTCGAAGCCTTCCCACGTGAAGAATGGCCCGACCATATTCCTCTGCTCTACTACAGCTATCACATCATGATTGGGCTGGGCACCATCTTTATTGGGATTACCAGCATCGCTGTATTCCTACTCTGGCGGGGATGGCTTTTCCAGTCCCGGTGGATGCTCTGGATTTTAATGCTCAGTTTTCCATTTCCCTTCATCGCCAACACCGCCGGATGGGTCACCGCCGAAGTCGGACGGCAACCCTGGCTGGTGTATGGATTGCTGCGCACCAGTCAAGGCACGTCTCCACTTGTGTCAGCCGGCAATGGACTCTTTACCTTGCTCGGGTTTATGGGGATGTACACGATCCTGGCAATCTTATTTTTGTTTTTGATGTGGCGTGAAATTGACCACGGGCCGAAAGCGCTCGAATCAACTCATGATCAGAGCCAACCAGAACAGGAAGGGGGGAAAGCCTGATGCAACCGGTGTGGTTTGTGCTTGTGGCATTGATGCTCACAGTGTATGTGGTACTGGATGGGTTTGACCTCGGCGCCGGAATCATCCACCTCCTGGTCGGAAAAACCGACCGCGAACGCCGGACTGTCCTCCGCTCAATCGGGCCGGTCTGGGATGGAAACGAAGTGTGGCTGCTGGCGACGGGAGGAACACTTTATTGCATGTTTCCAGTTCTGTATGCCGCCAGCTTTAGTGGATTTTACCTGCCCTTGATGATGGTTTTGTGGTTGTTAATGCTGCGCGGGATGGGGATTGAACTCCGTGGTCATATCGAGAACCCAATGTGGCATTCGTTCTGGGATGTAGTGTTTGCCGCATCAAGTGCTCTGTTAGCCATCTTTCTGGGAGCAGCACTTGGAAATGTCATCCGTGGCGTACCACTGAACGCAGAAGGGTATTTCTTTGAACCATTGTGGACCAATTTCCAACCGGGTCCACATCCCGGCATTCTCGACTGGTACACAGTGCTGGCTGGTCTGGTAGCACTCGTTGCTCTGACCACACACGGTGCGGCCTATGTTGCCGCCAAAACCCTTGAGACAGTGAATGAACGGGCCCGTCAGGCTGGCTTGCTCTCAAGCCGAATACTTATTTTGTTGACACCAATCAGCTTAGCGGCCACGCTCGTGGTACGACCCGCCATGCTCGATAATTACCGGGCACACTGGTGGGGGCTGGTCTTTCCACTGCTGGTTGTGGGCGGGCTCATCGGACTGGAATTCTTTTGGAGGACCGGAAAAGATGGAATGGTATTCCTGTCTTCGACAACTTATCTGGTGGGAATGCTTGGGGGTGCCGCCTTTGGACTCTTTCCGACAGTGCTACCCGCCAGTACTGATACAACGCACAGCCTGACAATTTACAACGCTTCAACTGGCGAATATGGCCTCAGTATCGGATTAACCTGGTGGTGTGTCGGAATGCTCCTTGCCACGGGGTACTTTACCTATCTCTACCGTTCATTTCAGGGCAAGGTTTTGGTTGAAGACTCGCAGGCTCAGGGCTGAAAACCAGGGCTAAGGGACTGTAAAAATACAACTTCCCGTTTTTATCGAAAGTCACCCGGAGAGATCGAATTTCAGAACAGGAAACCACGAAATACACGAAAAACACGAAAAAGAAATCCAAAGACTTCAATGGGGTCTGAGCTTTTGTCAGGGAAAGTGCCACCGAACTCAAAAGAAAATGGCTTCGACCCAAATGAAAATCGGGAAGTAATAGCCGTGGTGCGAAGCCCACGGTCACGGCCAGGACGCGCCCAATCCCGATAAAAGCATTGTTCAATTTTCTTTTTAGGGCTGAAGAAGACGGCTGAAGAAGCTTGACTGATTCGAAAGCGTTGATTTCTAACCACTAACCACTAACCACTCTTTAGTTTCTTCATTCCATCAGGGCCAACGACTGGCAATCACCAGAAATCCCTGTACCAGTCCAATCACAAACCCAACCACTGCCCCAAATCGAATAATCATCCGGAGTTCGCGACCAGCCGCCTGGTACACCAGGTCTTCGATCATTTCATCCGAGAACGCCATCAGTTGCTCTTTTAAAATCCGCTCCATATCCAATCGCTGGCTCAGTGTGATGACAAACCGATCAACCGCCGATAGATCCGGTGTTGCAATCGGAGTTCCATCCGGTTCATCCTGAGCCTCGCGAGTTGGAAAAATCTGATGACCCGCAGCGGCAATCGCTTCCAGCAAAGCGGCCCGCGAAAGCGGGTTTTGACTGATTTCGCTGGCTAAATCCCGAAGCGATGCAGCCAAAACTTTGCGCACCAATCCAGCTTCAACCAGAATTTTCGCCACGGTTTGCCCAAGTAATCCATATTTTTCGTCAATGGCGGCAATCACTCCGCGAGCGACAGACACATCCAGCCGTTCGGCTACGTGGCGATTATTGCCGGAATCCTCAATGACCTGAACCAGTCGTTCAGCAATATCGTGCAAAAAGGCATCGCTTCCGGTTTGTTCGGCATACTGCCTGGCGGATACCACTTCCATTTCCCGCCGGATACCCATCCGAAATAATTCATCGGCAATTGTTTCAACCGTCAAGACACGTTCAGCAATCACCTGGGCAAATGTGGTCAAGAAACGTTCGCGTTCGGCAGGGATCATGCCTGGAGTAAAGGGCAGTTGAATTCCCCACACCAGGATTGCTTTCCGCGGTCGAAAGACCATTCGGACGGCGAGCCAGGCTCCAAAAAAACCGTGGAGCGTGGCAATCACTAACTGGAAAAGCGCTGCCCAAATGACTGTGTCGGCCATAAACCTTTTATGCCTGATTCTTCGCTCTTGGTTTCGAAAATCCGGAACCCGGTTCTATACTTCGGGAAGTTCAAGCATTGCGAGGCTGCCTGGGTTTCGGCGATCTACGCGAATTCCAACTTTGCCCCGCAAAATATCAACCAGTAAGTTACCGACCACGGCAGCACGCCATCCTCGCAGCAAATTCAGGTCAGGGAGGGGGGATTGCGGATCCTGGGTGGCGGCCCAGTTGGCCAGCCGAACTAACTCGTCACGGGTGCTGACCAGTGCCGGAGCCAGTTCCAACCGGGTGGCCTGTGCGCGGACCACGGCACCGAGCAGTGAAGCAATCGTGTCGGCATCGGCATCATTTTCACGTGGTTGAAATGGCTCGGGTAATTCTGATTCCGGCAAGGCCAGCCCGCTCCGGATGGCCGCCAAAATTTCCTCCCGTAAACTGGGCGGGAGGTTTGGTTTAAATCCACGAATCTGGCGCAGTTCGGCATCTGTTTTCGGCAGGACATAACACAACTGGCGCATGACATCCTCGCCTAAAATTGTGGTTACCGGACGCGATTCGGCACGCGCGGTGTACTCACGCCACGCAGCCAGTTCACGCAAGACTCCCAGTTCTCGACGGGACAACCCGGCCAGCTTCCCAAAGCGAAGGTACGCCTGTTCCGGAGTCCGGGTCTGAAGGGCCTGTGTCACCATTTCCGCACAGGCTTCAGCGACCCAATCCCACCGTTGCCGCTGCTCGAGTTGCTCAACCAGTAATTGCGATAATGACAACAGATAGCGAACATCATTGAGGGCATAATCAACCTGTTCGCGATTGAGAGGCCGTCGCGTCCAATCGGTGAATTGCTGTCGCTTGCTCAAAAAAACTTTCAAACATCGCGAGACCAGCGCCACATAGCCGACCGATTCCCCAAACCCAAGAAATGCCGCTGCAATCTGGGTATCAAACACCCCAACCGGCGTGATGCCCGTCTCACGTTGCAAAATGGCGATATCCTGGGTGCCGGCATGGAATATTTTTTGAACCTCAGGTGAGGCCAGAATCGGTCCCAGCGGGGCAATATTGACTCGAAATGGATCAACCGCCACGATTTTGCTCGGCGTGGCAATTTGCACCAGACAAAGCTGCGGGACATAACGGCCCTCGCCCTGAAACTCCAGATCAATTCCAATCTGGGGCGATTCGGCAGCTTCATTGCAAAAGGTAGTAAAGGCACGATCTGAATCTATCCACATTCTTCCGTCACACTTTCTATCGTGGAAATTGGGGTCCGAAGACCCATGGGTCTACTTTTTATTGGCAATCGCCTGCCCATCAAAGACAATTTTGATCAGTTCTTTGATCAGAAATGAAATCTGAAAGCCCCTAAGCGGCGTCGAGACTTCCTGAAATTCCACTCGTCATCACTGAGGTTCACAGGTACAATCCCGACTGATCCCAGCATGTCACTCCTCTTGGCGAGAAGCTTCCCATGGCCAGTGCGCAAGACTTTGAATCAATCCCCTGTACCTGTTGCGGTAAACCACTGATGCTCGGTTCACTTTACTACAATGTCAGCCTCCGCGTCGAAGCCGCCTTTGATGGATATTTAAACGTTGATGAGGTGTTGGGCGATGGTGAGTCAAGCCAGTCGCAAATGAACAAGATGCTCAATTTGATCCAACATTCCTCCGCCGAAACCCTGCAACGTGAAGTCAGTCAGGTTGTGACCGCTCAACTCTGTGTCATGTGCAAAAATGCACTCCTGGGATTGGTTTTTGGCCATCTTCCTTCTGTGTAGTGTGAGCCAATTCTGAGCAAGTAGCGAATCCTGAGTGAGTAGTGAGTGGCGAGTAGCCAGTAGCCAGTAGTCAATCCAAAAAAGGTGAAAGAGTACTAACATTTTCGACTAAATCCCTCATATTAGCCGATATTTAAACAATTCAATCAAATAAACTTAGTGAACCATTAACTGCTGACTGGCCTAAGACACAAAAGCCCGCCACCAATGGTTTTTTCAAACCAGAGAGAGCAGGCTTTTAGGGTGTTTTTGAGGAATCCCCCTTAGCGGACCAACCCGTCAAGAGGGCTGCTGGCACTGGCATAGAGGCGTCGAGGCATGCGTCCGGCCAGGTAGGCAAGTCGCCCAGCTTCAATGCCCAGCTTCATTGCTTCAGCCATTTTGACTGGATCTTGGGCCGTGGCAACCGCCGTGTTTAATAAAACACCGTCCATGCCCAGTTCCATTGCCAGCGCCACATCTGAAGCCGTTCCGACACCGGCATCCACAATAATTGGCACCGTCGTGATCAATTCGCGCAAAATGCGCATGGTGGTGAGGTTCTGAATGCCCAGTCCGGAACCAATTGGTGCGGCCAGGGGCATAATCGCCACGGCACCGGCATCAATGAGCTTTCGGGCAGTGATCAAATCATCATTAAAATAAGGCAGAACAATAAAGCCCTCTTTGGCCAGAACGCGTGTTGCTTCAACCAGTCCCTCGTTATCGGGGAACAAAGTTTTTTCATCGCCAATGACTTCGAGCTTCACCCAGGGGGTTTGCAAAACTTCGCGCGCCAGTCGAGCCGTTCGGATCGCTTCTTCGGCGGTGTAACACCCGGCTGTATTTGGAAGCAACAGAAACCGATTGGCATCAATGTAATCAAGCAGTGATTCCTGTGAACGGTCGGTTAAGTTCACCCGTCGAACGGCAACGGTGACAACTTCGGCACCAGATCGCACATGAGCGTCGCGCATGATTTCAAAACTGGGATATTTTCCAGTTCCAATCAACAAGCGGGAGCTGAATTCACGTCCCGCAATTACCAGCTTGTCATTTTCCAGAAGTGTACTCATAAAAACTCGATGGAGAGGAAAAACGGAAAAGAATCCCGACTCAGGCCCTTTGCCCTCCGTGGCTACCATCAGGACTCGCCGCCACCGACAAAATGGACGATTTCAACCCGGTCAGCTTCCTGCATGCAGGTCGTGGCCCACAGCGCACGGGGACAGATCGAACCATTTAACTCAATTGCAAGTCGCTCGGGCTTTAAACCGAGATAAACCACTAACTCACTGAGGGAAATGGGGTTGTCAAAGGTGTGAGATTCTCCGTTGAGTGTAACGTGCATGGGGAGGAAGATCGTTGAAAAATCATCGGCGGCGAATCAACTGCTTAATTTCAGCTTCGCCCGCATCGGAAGATGTCTGGACCACAATGGCCGCGCTCCCTGCTGTGAAATTTGGCAGGGTGATCGTGGTCATGGCCATGCCATCGGGGCCAGTCATCATGGAGTGGGTTTGGGGTTTGAACGAAGTACCGAGCACTTTCACAATCACCGGGGCGGCGCCTAACGGGGCTCGGGTTTGGCCGCGGGTGACTTCAACTTGAAGGACCACGGTTTCGCCCGCATAAAACGCGGTGTTTCCAAGCAGACGGACTTCAACCTTTTCTTCTTTTGATTCGGTTTGCAGGTAATCGGAAATAATTCGATCCAGGTCAAATTCCCGAAATGCCTGTGTTTTTCCAAAACTCAGGCTTCCGGTTTCTGGACGCCCACCTGATTCACCCGGACGGATTGGCTGGGGCTGCATTTGGTTTTGGTCCGGAACTGAAAGATCAGTCGTGACCTGCCCTGACGAAATAATCTGATGGAGCAAGGCATCGAGCGACGCAGCCGTGTTTCCTTTCGAGGATTCAGCCGAAACAGGAGGCTCGGAAAGCAACCCGGCAACCAGCGGGGAGAGAACCTGGGTCACCCCCAAGGGCGCTTGCGGCATTGAGGGTGGCGGTGGCGGGAGCTTCCCAGCCGATTCGCTTGATTCGCCGAGCAAAGCTGAGAGTTCCTCGGAAACACCAACCGATGGAGTTGACTCGATGACTGGCTGTGGAGTTGAAGAAAAACTGGAGAGAAGCTGTTCAGCCAGTAATGGCGACAGCATTTGGGTGGTGCCAAGGGGAGGTGCCGCTGGGAGTGATTCAGCGCCCGGAAGCGTGATATCCGGCAGAACCTCAGCCACCGGTTCCGCTTGAACGGGTGAAGGGACTGACCAAACTGGTGCTTCTTGAGCTGGCGGAGGGGGTGAAAAAATGGGTTGCGGCGGCTCAGGAGCGGCAGGCTCACCACCACTGGTCTGAAGCGCGGCCTCACGCTCAGCCTGAACCTCGCGTTCGCGCATCTTCACCAGCTCATCAATTCGCCCACGACTGATGATGGCCAGGATTAACTTATGTTGTTTATCCAACTTCGCCTGTAACTCATCCTGGCTAATTCCCTCAACCAGGTCTCTGGCATAGTTGGTTCGTTTGGCAGCCAGAATATGACCACCAACATAAACCAGAGACAGAAGCAGCGGATTTTCCGGGCCTTTGTCTTCGGTTTGGACGTGATAGACGACACCATTGTATTTGATGTCGGTGTTAATACCGGTAATCATGGACGGTTACCACTAAAACCGAAATCAGGTAGATAGGCTGAGTTAGGATCAATCACGAAGAGAGTTCTGGATGTGCTCCGAAGGTATCGCACCATACCATAGGGGTTGAAAGGGCGTCAACGCTTCGGGATTTGTTGGATTTAGGCAGTTTTCCAAACCATTTCCGTGGTTGGTGCGTCATAGGCTGCGTTCCGTCTTTTCAAAAATTTCGAACATTCATTTTATTCCCCATCGAACTCATTCACCCCACCAGGCTTGTGAAAGCCCTAGAGAATAGTAAGGAAGGGAGACTGCCAAGACCTATGGCACCTGTAGCATGGAATACTTCAAATGCAGCGCATCTGCTTCGCCGGGCAGGGTTTGCCGGCAGCGATGTTGAGATTGCCGACCTGGTCAAACGCGGCCTTGAAGGCAGTGTTGATTACCTGCTCAATTATGAGTTGATTGACAACAGCGCGTTGGAAAAATTTCTGACTGAAAACATCAGGTTTGATGTCGAAGACCCGCGCTCGTTTAACCGCAATGAAATCCGACGTTTTTTCCTGTTGCGCATGGCCTACACCCGCCGGCCACTGGAAGAAAAATTGACTCTTTTCTGGCACGATCATTTTGCCACCGCCTTTTCCAAAGTCGCCGAGTACCCGATGTATCTCCAAAACCTGACCTTGCGCCGGTTTGCGCTGGCCCGGTTTGATGATCTGCTGCTCAATATTTCCCGTGACCCGGCCATGATTTTGTGGCTGGATAACAACACCAATGTTCGTGGCAACCCAAATGAAAACTTTGGGCGTGAGTTAATGGAACTCTTTACCTGTGGCGTCACCGACGTGGTCACGGGTGAATCCAATTACACCGAAGATGATGTCAAAGAGGGGGCTCGGGCGTTTACTGGCTGGACCGTGAAACGGGGCGAGTTTTTTTTCAATGAGAACCAGCACGATTTCGGGGTCAAAACCTTCCGCGGCACCTCAGGGAATTTTAACGGCGAAGACATCATCGCCAATCTGACCCAGGATCGTTCCACTGCTCGTTTTATTGCCCATAAACTCTTTGAATACTTTATTTATCCTGATCCAGGCCCGGCGGTCATCGAACGGTTCGCCGATGTGTATTTTGCCAATGACCACAGTATCAAAGCCCTGCTCCGGGCAATTTTCGTCTCTGACGAATTTTATTCGAACAAGGCCCGGTTTGCGCTGGTGAAAAGCCCGGTGGAATTTGCCATCGGCGCCATCCGTCAATTGAAAGCCACCGGAGGACTTCGCAATGTGGCCGACACTCTCGCGCTTCAAGGACAGGACATTCTGAATCCGCCGGATGTGAGCGGCTGGACCAGTGGGCTGGGCTGGATTGATACATCATCCATGCTCGAACGCTATAACTTTGCCAACGATATGCTCACCAACCGTAACCGTGAAATCACGGTCTTGATTGACCCGAAACTGCTGCTCCCCCCTGCTGACAAACAAAATAAGGCTGATCTGGTTGATCATTTTTTGAATTTGATGGGACCGCTTGAGGTTTCTTCCAAAACCCGGAAAGAACTTCAGAAATACCTCATCCTGGATGATTCCGGCCAAAAAGGAAAATTCAAACTCGACGATGCCACCATTGATAAAAAAGTGCGCGGCCTGCTGCATTTGATTATGAGCCTGCCGGAATATCACCTCAATTAAGGTCACAGGGAGGAACAACCTATGTTTTCAAAACACATCAATCGCAGAAATTTTCTTAAACAAGGGTTTGGCTTTGTGACCGCTGGGGTGGTTCTGCCGCACCTGGGGCTTTCCGGATTTGCCCAAACGCCGTCTTTTGCCCCATCGGATCGGCGGATTCTGGTTGTCATCGAATTTGCCGGTGGCAATGACGGGCTCAACACAGTAATTCCATATACTGACCCGGCTTATCTCAAAGCCCGACCAACCATTGGGTTAACGGACAAAGACGGGATTTTATCAATCAGCGACACCTATGCCCTCCACCCAGAACTGGCTGAACTGAAAACATTTTATGACGCTGGCAATCTGGCGATTATCCAGAGCGTTGGCTATCCAGACTCAACCTTGTCGCATTTCCGCTCACGTGATATCTGGCACACAGCAGATCCGGTCAAGATTTCGGGTGAAGGATGGCTTGGGAAAGCAGCCGAACAACTCTATGGCAGTAATGTCGGCCTCAAAGCCCTGAGCGTCGGCAATGGACTTCCAAAAACGCTGCAAAGCTCAGTGGCCGTGGTCCCAGCCATCGTGAAATTTCCACGTTACGACTACCAAACTGACTCCAAACATGCGGCAGATGGTAAAAACCAGGAGAAAACCTTTACCAATATTTATGGTCAGACACGTACCAAAGGCGCGCTTGATCAATCAATTGCCTCGGTTGGACTTGATGCACTTGAGGGGGCTGATACATTACAGGCAGGCATTGCGCAGTACCAATCCAATGTGGAATATCCGGCGAATAATCCACTCTCCGAAGGATTGAAAATGCTGGCTCAAATCATCACCACAATTCCCGAATCGCAAATCCTCTATGTCACGCTGGGCGGATTTGACAACCACAGCCAGCAAATTGCAGCGGCAGACCAAAAACTAAGCGGCGACCATGCGGCCCTGCTCAAATATTTCTCTGAAGGCGTGGATGCTTTTTATAAGGATCTGGCAGGTCATGGTCTCGCCGAGCAGGTGGTGGTGATGCAATGGTCGGAATTTGGCCGGCGACCAAATGAAAATGGCAGTCTCGGCACCGATCACGGGACCGCCTCTTCCCTCTTTGTCATTGGAAACCCAGTGAAAGGCGGTATTTACGGGATGCATCCCAATCTTACATCACTTGACCGGGCTGGAAATGTGACCTTCGATATTGATTTCCGCTCAGTGTACGGCACCATTCTGGACGGCTGGCTCAATGTGTCTTCCAGCCAGGTGCTGGGCGCGTCGTTTGAAAATATCGGCTTTTTTTGATCAGCGAATAAAAGAGCGAACATGCGAGTCGCACGTTCGCTCTTCGCCCTTTCACTCGGATTCCAAAAGGATGTATGCAGACTCAAATACCTTTTCTCCGAAAGGTCAAACGGTTGATTTTGTTGTGTTTCCTGGCAACGGGCTGGACGGTTGTCGTGGCAGCTTACTCAGGCGGCCCAGATCCGGGGTACACCAGTGCTCCAGGTGATCTTGGCTCCTGTGTCAGTTGCCATGATTCATTTGAACTCAACTCAGGAAGCGGAGTGGTGACCCTGACCGGGGTTCCACAAATGTATCAACCCGGACAGACCTACCCACTGACACTCACGGTCCAACAGGCTGGCCGCCAGCGCTGGGGATTTCAGCTTACAGCGGTGGCATCAACCGGTGAAACCGCAGGCACGTTTGTGGTGACAGACCCCATCAATACCCAGTTGCGAAGCACCACGTTTGATCAAATCACCCGCACCTACATTGAACATACCCAGACTGGGACCTTTGCTGGAACCCCGCGCATGGGACGATGGACTTTTTCCTGGACGGCACCGGCACAAGATCGCGGATCTGTTTCGTTTTACTTCACCGGAAACGCAGCCAACAACGACACCACCAACCAGCAGGACTTTATCTATTCCGGGGCCGAGATTGCGAACTCCCCCTCAACTCAGCTTGCCGTGCGACTGCTGACTCCGAATGGAGGAGAGAGCTTTGAAGCCGGTCAACCAGTTGAGGTGAAATGGGAAACAACCAATTTCTCACAGGCTGAAAGTCACGAGGTTCGACTTTCGACCGATGGAGGGCAAACCTTTCCAAGCCGGATTGCAGCCGCGCTTTCACCAGAAGCACAGGTCTTTCTGTGGACCTCGACCCCAACAATCAACACCAGCACGGCTCGGGTTCGGATCGAAGCCTACCCCAAAGGCGGACTTCCACCTGTTACTGTATCGAGCGCGGCAAATTTTTCAATTGTGACTTCAAATACAGCCGCACTTACCAGCCTCTCACCCACAAACGGCCAGCGTGGGACCAAAGTGGTCCTCAGCCTGCTTGGCCGGGGTTTTGTTTCTGGCGCCCAGGTTTTGCTGGGTGATGGAATCAAAGTCAAAAAAGTAGAACTGATCAGTTCGACTGAACTCCGGGTCACGATCAAAGTCAAGGCCACGGCCATTCCTGGAACCCGAACCGTTGAAGTGAGCCTGCCTGATGGGTCCAAACTCTTCAAGGACGCGGCCTTTACCATTCAATAAGCTTTTTTCTTCCCACATTTGAACCGGCACTCTATCTGTGTCTTATGCAGACAGAGTGCTTTTTTGTTGGTGCTCTCTGGCAAGCAGTGGAGTTTTGCAACTGTTCTCGGGTATTGTTTCTCGCAACACATTTTCTCCCCACCAACCCAACCAAATTTTTGCGAGCATCCACATGTCCATGACCGAAAAACCGATTGAGACTCAGCCAACCTCTGGCGCCCAGCCCTCAGCCTCACCCGATTTTCCTGACTCAATGAATAAAAAACATCATTCGAAAAAGCTTCCGCTTCACACTCGAATTCTGATTGGACTGGCAGTCGGGGCATCGCTGGGAATTGCGGTCAACAGCTTTGCAAACCGGTTGGGCCCTGAGATGTTGCAACGGGTTGATTGGGTCGTGATGAATATCACAGAGCCGGTTGGCGCCTTGTTTTTACGGTTACTCCTCATGATTGTGGTGCCGCTGGTTTTTTCATCGCTGGTGGTTGGCGTTGCCGGCGTAGGCGACATTCGCAAACTTGGGCGAATTGGGCTGAAATCATTTGCCTACACACTTGTGATCTCAGCCATTTCGGTGGTGATTGGCCTGGGACTGGCCAACACGATCAAACCAGGGAAACGCATTTCGCCCGCTACCTCCACCCAGCTTCAGGAAAAATATGGCTCTGACGCCAAAAAACGGGTTGAGGACATGCAAAAAACCGCGGCGAAAGATTCAGCGGCCATGCAGGTTGTTAAAACCATCGTTCCCTCCAACCCGGCTAATGCCATTGCCCTTGAAACTCCAAACATGCTGCACCTGATGTTTTTTGCCCTCGTGGTGGGTGTTGCCATTACACTGATTCCGGCTGAATCAGCCACACCAGTGCTTCAATTCCTTGAAGGAGCGTTTGCGGTAACCTCGAAAATCGTGGAAATGATTATGTATCTGGCGCCCTATGCGGTGGCCTGCCTGCTTTTCACCAATACCGCCCGATTCGGGTTGGAGTTGCTCCAGGCACTGTCCTGGTTTGTGCTGACCGTTTTGCTCGGCCTGAGCTTGCAAATGTTTGGGGTGTATTCGCTTTCGGTGTATTTTTTATCTGGACTCTCCCCGCTGGATTTCTTTCGTCGAATGGAAGTTGTGATTTTAACAGCGTTTTCGACTTCATCTTCAAACGCCACGCTCCCAACGGCACTGCGAATTTCAGAAGAAAATTTAGGTGTTCCACGTGACATCAACACCTTTGTGCTGACCATCGGAGCAACCGCCAATCAAAATGGCACCGCGCTTTATGAAGGTGTTACAGTCCTCTTTCTGGCCCAACTGGCTGGTGTTGACCTCACACTTGGACAACAGTTGCTGGTGGTGTATCTGGCAATTTTGGGCGGAGTTGGCACCGCAGGCGTTCCGTCAGGTTCAATTCCCTTTATTGTTGCGATTCTGGCCATGATTGGGGTGCCACCGACGTTGATTGCGATTATTCTCGGCGTAGACCGCATCCTGGACATGTGCCGAACGACCCTCAATGTCGTTGGCGATATCACGGTGGCAACCTATGTGGCCAGATCTGAAGGCTATGAACTGCTCAAAACGGCACCCGCGAACAATGACCTGTTGTAAAAAACAGGCTTCACAGGTCAGAAGCCATAATCAATCAACCCTGCTGGTAACGAACTGGTACCACACAAGTTAAAATTCAGCATCTTCCCAGCCGGATGCACTTGCTGATTTTCGCATCCGGCTCACAATGAAATCGTGATAAAATAACTGCTTCTTGTTACTTTCGGATCGGAGAGACGCTTATTGTGAAACGACAGAACCTCATTACCGCATTGGTTGGACTTGGATTGGCAGGTGGCTGGGTATGGCGGTATCAACGCCGTCCGCGCGATATTCGGTGGATTGATTATGCCGGTGAAATCCATCATCCGATGGCCAGTAATTTTGCCGTGGTGGATGAAGTGAGACTCCATTTTCAGGAAAAAGGACTGCACAATCCAGACCCCCTGATGCTCCTTCATGGGTTTGGGTCATCCAATTTCACGTGGAAAGATTGTCTCAATCCGTTGGCTGAAGATGGATATCGAGTAATCGCACCAGATCTGAAAGGATTTGGCTTTTCGGAAAAACCAGCGGATGGGCGCTATCATGTTCAGGATCAGGCACAACTGATGATTGGATTGCTTGATCAACTTGAAATTGAGCAGGCAACGCTATGTGGGACTTCGTATGGAGCCGCCGTAGCTCTGGCCTGTGCGTTAATGTGGCCAGGTCGGGTCAAACGGCTGATCTTAATTGATGCGGCTTACAATGATGCTCCGCTCCACCAACCACTTTCGACAGCACATCTTGCCCTGGCCCGAACCTATGGAGTCGCAGAAGCCACAATCCCAATCCTTTTTGGTTCCAAGGTTTTTGTGCGCAATAGCGTCAAGACGATGTTTGCCGATCCATCACTGGTTGATGCGGAACGGACACAAGCCTATTTCCGACCCGTTCAATCAATCAATTGTCAGCAGGCATTTATGACTGGCGCCCGTCAATGGGATCTGAACTGGCTTGAACTGGAATTAAGCGCCATCACTGTCCCAACACTGATCCTTTGGGGTGAGCAAGACCGGATCATCCCGCTTCATCTCGGTGGACAACTGCACCTGGCAATTCCACAGTCTGAGTTTTATGTGCTTCCGAAATGTGGTCACGTTCCACAGGAAGAACGCCCCCTTGAAACTGTTGAACTGATGATCGATTTTTTGCGGCGGACAGATATTCGAACACTTCCTGAAAAATTTCCTGAAGACGGTCCGGTTTCCGCACCACCCCCCGTCGAATATGGTGATTTAGACAGCTAAATACCTCTGAAAGTTGAGGTTTTGTTTATGGCAATACAACGCAACGACTGGAGTCTGCAGCGGAAAGGCATCATGGACCAGGAACGCCACGCTGAGCGTGTCCGTGAAGCAATCAAAAAAAATCTGGGCTCAATTGTGTCAAATGAATCCATCATCCTGTCGGATGGGAAGAAGTCAGTGAAGATTCCGCTTCGATCTCTGGATGAGTACAAATTCCGCTTTGACTATCGCAAACAAAAACAGGTCGCCCAGGGCGATGGTCATTCGCAGGTTGGAGATGTGGTGGCTCGGGAAGGAAAACCAGGGAAAGGACAGGGAAAAGGACAGGCTGGGAATCAGGAAGGACAGGAATTCTACGAAGCCGAAGTAAACATTGACGAAATCGCGGCTTTGATTTTTGAAGATCTGGCCTTGCCCTTTCTTGAGGAAAAAGCCAAACAGGCGGTGCCCTCCCGCTCGACCCGGTTCACTGAAATCCGACGGACTGGGATTATGTCCAATTTAGATAAAAAGCGGACGGTTCTTGAAAATATCAAGCGCAATGCAATGGAAAAAAAGCGGGTTGGCGTTGGAGGATTTCGCAAAGAAGACCTGCGTTTTAAAAGCTGGGAAGAAACGGTTCGCTATGAATCAAATGCGGTTGTCATTGCCATGATGGACGTTTCTGGATCAATGGGCGAGTTCAAAAAATATATCGCCCGCAGTTTTTACTTCTGGATGGTGCGGTTTCTTCGGACGAAATACGATACCGTCAAAATCGTATTCATCAGCCATCATACCGAAGCAAAAGAAGTGACAGAGGAGCAGTTTTTTACGCAAGGTGAATCAGGTGGAACAGTTGTCTCAAGTGCCTACAAACTGGCTCTCGAAATCATCAAGGATCGGTTTCCACCCCGTGACTGGAATATCTACCCGTTTCATTTCTCTGATGGGGATAACTACTACTCAGACAATGATGAAGCGGTTCGCCTGGCGGACGAGCTCATCAAAACCTGCAATCTGTTTGGGTATGGGGAAATTGGGGATGAAGGTGTCTCAAGCTATCGCCGTTCCTCAGGGGCACTTCTTTCAGTTTTTAAGGAGCACCTCAAAAACAAAGCCCGATTTATCGGTGTTCGCATTGATAATAAAGAGGATGTTTATCCGGCTTTAAAGGAATTTTTTGGGGTTCGGGGGATCAAAGTGTAACGAAACTTAACCCGACTTTAATTTCGAGTCACAAACGGGCAACTGGTAGAACCATTTTTTCACCGTTGCCCGTTTGTTTTCTGCAAATCGTTTGAAATTAAAGTGCCGACGCGCTATCCGATGAGGAGGAAAGCTGAGGGTCGGTGCCAAAGAGAAGTTGGGCTTCCAGAGGTGTTTCCACCTTTTCGTGGGCAAAGGAAAGAATCATTTTGAGATGATCGTCATTCAGTACCCGGTGAGCAATTTCCAGGTCAAGGGGTTTGGTATAACAATCCGGGCAGGAAATGACCTGGACGATTCCCCGGCGCAGGTAAGTGAGGTCAGATGGGGCGCCACAAAAGGAACAATGGGTCACAAGGTAAGAAAGGACTTCTTCCACAACCTGAAAATTGATTCCAGACGGTTGTTCTGTAAGCGTTAATGCAAGTTTTGCCAGCAAAAGATAGGACTCAGTGTAGTGTTTTTTTAAACACTGAGTTGATTGATCAGAAGAAACAAACTGCATATTTCACTTCTCTTTTTTTCAAATATGGCAGTTCCCAGTGTTACCCTGGATGGAACTGACATTGGGTTCCCCTGGCCAAATTAAGCGCATCAGATCACTACCGTTGATATTTTCGAATTAAACCAATTACCACACCTTGAACCTGAACTCGTTCAGGCGCAACCACGATTGATTGATATTCTGGATTGGCTGGTTCAAGCCGAACCTGATCAAGTTCCGAATAAAATCGTTTCACAGTTGCCTCCTGATGGTCAATCAAGGCAACCACAGTCTGTCCATTCTCTGCGGTCGAGCGTGAATCAACGACGATCAAGTCGCCATTACAGATTTGCTCGCCAATCATTGAATTTCCGCGAACTCGAAGGGCAAATGTCTTTTGGCGACCCAATAGGGAACGTGGAATCGAAATGGTCTCCTGATTTAATACGGCTTCAATCGGATACCCTGCCGCAATGACCCCTAAGAGAGGAATCTCGCATTCGGAATCATTTCCACTCGGGGAAACAAGCTCAATTCCTCGCCGGGCATTGGGAATCCGGCGAATACATCCATCTTTTTCCAATTCAGAAAGTAAATGATGAACCGAAGCCGGTGACCGCAATCCTAATTGCTCTTGAATCTCACTGATTGTCGGAGCAAAACCATGGGTTTCAACAAATCGGCGAATGCTCGTGAGGAGTTCTTGCTGACGTGGAGTTATCACAATTCACCCTATTAAACCATAACTTCAATTTCTCAAAAACAATTTTCGAAAACAATAGAAATATATTCGAAAATATTCGAAAAAAAGTCAAGTAAAAAGCTAGTCGTCAATAAGTTACATTTTGCGGCACTACCTGCTTGACAATATTTGTCACCAACTCATCATCTATGATGTAAGGGCTGAATCAATAAAAATTTAAATGTTCAGTATAAAGCACTTAGCAAACTTCATAAAACATCACAGGTTTGGCACGCCATTTGATTCAAGGGAAGTCACAATTCAAGCACTCAATTTCAAGGGGATTAGTTCATTTTCCAACATTTCATCCCCTTATTCACAACACACATTTGGGGTTGACCCATCAACCAAACATAGGGAGAGACTGAGCATGAAGAAGCAAAAGGGATTTTCACTTATCGAATTGCTGATCGTGGTTGCGATCATTGGTATTATCGCCGCTATCGCCATTCCAAACCTGCTGGCCGCCCGTCGTTCAGCCAACACGGCTTCCGCCATTCAAACAATTCGTAACCTCCATAGCGCCAACGTTGTATACCAGACCAGCCTGGGCAAAGGCAGCTTTGGTCCTTCGATTTCAGATTTGGGCGGAACAGGCGACAACCAGGCAGGCTTCCTTGACAACACCATTACCCAATCAGATTCTGCTGGCCCAGCCACTGCCAAGAGCGGATATCTGCTCACCTACACTCAGATGGCAGCCATGGCAGGCGCAGCGCCGACATATACCGTCACCAACACCCCGGTTACACAAAGCGGTGTTACCCGCACTGGAAATGATCAATTCTTTTGTGATGAAACAGGCGTGATTCGGCATTCAGCGGCTCCAGCTACTGCCGCTACTTCCGCGAGTGACCCAATTGAGTAAGCTTTCATCAAATTTGACTATTGCTTATCAATAGCAACCAAAAGGCAGGAGAAAATTTCTCCTGCCTTTTGTATTTTTAGCCATCACTTCAGCTCTGACTTTACACCTCGTCAAATCTCCAATAACATCGGTAATCTGTTGTGCCAGCTACTTTTAAGTTTCTCTGTAAATCGCTGTTACAACAGGCTCTTCATTCATACCGAACCCACCACTTCAATCTTTACTGCACTTATTACGAGGTTGTTATGTCAACAGGTCCATCCAAAGAAACTGAAGCTTTTGCACGCCCCAACTCCAAACGGCTCGCCCACCGATTTGATGAAGTTGGTTTCTCGGAAATTGTCAGGATTCGCAATCGGGTCATGGAACTCAAAGCCACAGGTGAAACCATCTTCCAGTTTGAAGGCGGCGAACCCTATATGAACACGCCTGATTTTGTGAAGGAAGCCGCAATCCAGGCCCTTCACGAAAATAAAACCCGCTATGCTCCGTCAAGTGGAATCAAACCTTTAGTTGATGCCATTACCGAAAAACTCCGCACGAAAAATAAAATTCCCGCCCAATCTGAACACGTTATCGTGGGCAATGGCGGGATGCAGGGACTCTATGGTGCCTTCAATTCCATTTTGGACCCAGGGGATGAAGTTCTTTTATTCTCTCCACATTGGACTCCGACCCGCGATCTGATTTATATGTCAGGCGGTCAGGTCGTCAGTATTAACACGTTCCAGGCCCGACAAACCGGAATTTCCCAGACGTTGCAGGCGCATCTCAGCCCAAAAAGCCGGGCCATCCTCCTCAATACCCCACAAAATCCAACTGGAATTGTTTTTACCCGTGCTGAAATTGAAGAAGTGGCTGCCTTTGCCCAAACACACGATCTGGTAGTCATTGCCGATGAAGCATATGAAGACCTGGTGTATGAGCAGGAACACATTTCAATTGCATCACTGCCTGGCATGTATGAACGCACGATCAGTGTGTATACACTTTCGAAAAGTTATGCCATGACAGGATGGCGGCTCGGATATGCGATTGCCGCCGAACCATTTATCACCGGGTTGAAAAAATCCATATTATATTCTTCGAATGGAGTCAGTACCCCAACTCAGTGGGCCGCCGTGGCAGCACTCTCAACACCTTCGGACTTTATCGAAAAAGCCTTTGAAGGATATCAATACCGCCGCTCATTGATGGTGGACGGACTCAATGCCCTGGGATTTCGCTGTAGTCCACCTCCGGCTGGGGCGTTTTATGCGTTTCCAGATATTTCCTCAATCGCCGCTGACAGCACGGCTTTTTCCCGCGAGCTTTTAGATAAAGCGCATATCGCCACGGTTCCAGGCGTCGTTTTTGGGAAAGAAGGCGAAGGACATCTTCGGTTTAGTTACTCGCTGGCTCCAGAAGTTATTGAAAAAGGGCTTGAGTCCCTCGGTACCTACCTTAAAAACCGCTAACTTCAGGAAATCCTGTCGCTTTGCCATCTGACACTATGCACGCTTCACCACCTCCGGCAGCCTCGTCATCGCCACCAGCGAATCACCCTGAATGGAAGTTTCTCTATCAGAGCGAAGGCTGCCCAATTTTTTTCGACCCAACCAGTCATCTCTTTCATTCGATTGTCCTGCTTGAAGAAACCACATCCTTGTACCAGGAACAGTTCTATGAAGCTGGTTCCGCAGCCCGTTTTTTTTCGCCGATTGAAGTGGTAACCCGCTTCTTTCGGCGGTGGCGAGCTGCCTACATCGCACGGTTTGTTCAATCAACCGGCGGTGTACTTGATATTGGCTGTGGAAATGCCTATGTACTCTACTATCTTCGTGAAGATCACAAGGTTCCAGTGGTGATAGGTACCCAGGTCTCTGCAACGGCTCAAGCCTTTGCCCGCGAGAAACTCGGAATTGACGTTCGACTCGGGGAACTCCCAGTCCTGCGGCCTGACCTTCCTACTTTTTCAGTCATCACGGCCTGGCATGTTTTTGAACATGTGGCCGACTATGAAAATTACTTCAAGGAAAGCTGGGAGATGTTGGCACCTGGCGGACATTTGATTCTTGAGGTTCCAAATGCCCAAAGCTGGACAGTTGGATTTTCCGGCCCAGGTTGGATGGGGTGGGACCCGCCTCACCATGTAGTTCATTTCACACCCGATGGGTTGGATAAACTCTTGAAAAAACATGGGTTTCAACCTGTTGCAAGGTCCACGTTTTCACTTGAATACAGCGTCTTTACTTCGCTTCAATCTATTTGCAACCGATTTTCACGGCTGCGAAATGCATTTTACGATGGGTTGCGACGTGTTGGTGGAAATCGTCCCCCTCTCTGGTTGATCCTGTTTCAGGGAGTATGCTTTTCCATTCTGTTTTTTCCAGTTCTTCTGATCAATCTACTACTTACCCCAACACCGTGGGGTGAAGTTCTCCATGTCATTGCCCAAAAGCCAGCACGCACTGCGTCAAACTGACCCAACTCACCTGGGTACCACGACTGCATTTTTTACTTGACCCGACCAATCACTCAAAGTCAGACTGTCTGGTATCTTCATAGGTTCCTATTTTTTCCAAGATCACCTATCCCCCAATTCTTTTTGTACACGAGTGTCACCATGTCAGAACAAGCCCTCTCCAGCCAAACCTATTGGCGCGAAGTTGATGTTGCCTGCCGACTGGCGCAGGAAGCTGGTAAATTGATCCTTGAATATTATGACCGCACAACCAGGGTCAGTTACAAAGCAGGGGATGAACCAGTTACCGAAGCTGATCAGGCAGCCAGTGATCATATTCTGGCGGGCCTCCATGAAGCATTTCCCGATGATGTTTTGGTTTCTGAAGAAGAACCAGACAATCCGCTCAGACGTGAAGATGCACGATTGTGGGTAATTGACCCACTTGATGGAACCAAAGAGTTTATTGCCCGCAACGGAGAATTTTCCGTTATGATCGGGTTTGTGGTTGGCGAACGCCCGGTGGTTGGTGTGGTGTATCAACCCACCCGTGACCGGCTGTGGTGGGCGGCACACGATCAGGCATTTTTGCGAATTGGTGGTGAACAAAAATCCATGAAAGTATCCTCGACGACCGACTATGCAGCCATGCGAATGGTCGTCAGTCGGTCACATCGCAATGCCCTGGTTGACCAGATGGCAACCCGGCTTGGAATGACCCAGGAAATTGTCTCCGGTAGCGGCGGCATCAAAGTTGGCCTGATTGCTGATGGTGATGCTGAAATTATGTTTAGTCCGAACCCGTATACAAAAATCTGGGATATGTGCGCCTGTGATGTGATTTTGCACGCCGCTGGAGGGAAAGTGACTGACTTGCAGGGGAACCTTTTGGCCTATCGTGGTGAAGAGCTTTTTAATTTGAAAGGGGTGCTCGCCACCAATGGTACTCGCCACGACGATATTATTCAGGCCGTGGCTGGAATTTATGTTCCACCGGTGTAGGCTTCTTCATTGGGGGAACGATAGATTTTCAGAATAAGAAACCACGAAATACACGAAAAAAATAAATCTTTTTCTTTCAATAATTTCTGTAATTTCAACAACTTACTCGCAGGGAAATCTTTATCTGATCTCTAACTGGATTACACAACATCTGACCTTTTGGCATCCTTCCATCTATGAACAGTACTTTTTTTCCGAAACCACCAGAGTCATTTTTCCTGATTGCTGGTCCTTGTGTCATTGAATCCCAGGACCATGCCCTGTTTATGGCCGAGGCAATTCAAAAAGAGGCGGTTGAACTCGGAATCCCTTACATCTTCAAAGCTTCGTTTGATAAAGCCAACCGGTCGTCAATTCATTCATTTCGGGGCCCAGGGTTGGAAGCCGGGTTGCGAGTTCTGGAATACATCAAAAAACAGACCGGGTTGCCGGTCATTACGGATGTCCATGAGATTGACCAGGCCCAAAGTGCGGCTGAAATTGTTGATGTTCTTCAAATTCCGGCCTTCTTGTGCCGCCAAACCGACCTTTTGGTAGCTGCCGCCCGCACTGGCCGAACCGTAAACGTGAAAAAAGGGCAGTTTTTGGCCCCAGGCGATATGAAAAATGTGGTGGAAAAAATACGCGAAGCTGGAGGGAAAGAACTCTGGTTGACTGAGCGCGGCGCATCCTTTGGCTACAATAACCTGGTGGTTGATATGCGGTCATTTCCAATCATGCATGAGTTTGGCTGCCCCGTGGTGTTTGATGTCACCCATAGCTTGCAACGTCCGGGAGGACTTGGAACTGCAACTGGCGGAGATTCACAGTTTATTGAGCCTCTGGCTCGGGCCGGAGTTGCGTGCGGGGTGGATGGATTGTTTATGGAAGTTCACGAGAACCCGGCCAAAGCCTTGAGCGATGGTCCAAATGCGTTGCCATTAAAGCGACTTCGTTCCCTGTTGCACCAACTCCATGCCCTGGATCAAATCCGAAGGCAGTATCCGATTTTGGCGAACAAGGAATAGGAGCGTGTGGTTATCCAGAGTGAACACTATCTTGGGCAACTTCAACCTCGCGTGGCAGATTAGCCAGGGGAAATTTAATGTGGAAACTACTGCCCTGCCCTTTCCCTTTCGATTCGGCCCAAATTTTCCCGCCGTGGGCTTCGACATAACTTTTGGCAATGGCCAGGCCAAGTCCAGTGCCACGAGCCGAAAATTCATACCGACCCGAAGTATGCGTTGATGGATCAGATGTTGTGTAAAACTTTTCGAAAATCCGTTCGAGGTCACTTGGTTCAATTCCAATTCCGGTATCTTCAACCGTCAAATGCGCCATATTGACTTCAGTGGTGATGGTAATGCGAATGAACCCTTCGTCGGGGGTAAATTTGATCGCGTTTTGAATTACATTCACCAGGACGAGCTGGATTTTTTCTGGGTCCGCCGCAATGAAAATATCTTCGGGAGATTCGACCTCAATCGTTTGCTGACGGCGTTCGATAAAGGTGGCCAGTTCAGAAAGAACTTCAGCCACTGTTCCGCGCAGGTTGAGTGCGGTATGTTTGAGCGTCATTTGGCCTTCATTGATTTTAAGCATTTCCAGAATGTCGTTAAAACTTGTGACCAGACGATCAATCATCCGCCGGCAGGTGGTCATTGATTGCTGCTGTCCCTTGCTGAGTGGCCCTAAATATTCTTCGGAAATGGCTTCGATATATCCCTTGAGCACGGTGAGCGGCGTTCGCATTTCGTGCGAAGTGACAATCAGAAAATTGGTTTTCATCTGATTGAGTTCTTGCAACGTGTGTGAAATCTCCTGCTCGCTCTTATAGAGCTTTTCAAGTTCCTGCATTGATTCAACGATAATCAGGTTTTTTTCTTCAAGTTCGGTCTTTTTCTTCTCCAATTCCCCATACAAAGCTGCGTTTTCAATGGCCACGGCGGCTTGATTTGCCAGTGATTCCAACAATTTCTGGTCGGTTTCAGTAAAAGGACCACGCATTGCCGGACGCCTGACATCAAGCACTCCAACCACATTCCCGGTCCGCGTAAAGATCGGAATATTGATAAAACCGTGGACATAGTATTTTTCCAGGATCTCGGGAAAAACAATCTCCGATGACGAGGCCGGATGATTGACGATCATCGGATTTCCAGTACTGGCAACCTGACCCGCCACACCTTCGCCCAACCGAAAAACAACGGGTGTTTCATCCCAATGATCACGACACCAGAGTCGTTTAAAGACGACGTGGTTTGCAATCACCAGACCGATACCACCCGGTTCACCCTCGATCAACTGAGCGCTTTCCTCAGCAATATTTTGCAACACCGTGGTTAAATCAAGCTGTGAGTTAATGATCCGAGTACTGTCGAGTAAATGGCGGAGGTAACGGATGCGTTCTTCCTGACGGCGTTTGATCCGGCGGATTCGTTCAGCATACAACTGATATCCGGCTGTACCGAGGATTGCCAGATACACCAGATACGCCCACCAGGTTCGCCATGGCGCCGGGCGCACGGCAAAGGCCATCCGGACTGGACCGCTGATGTTCCCGGCGTAATCACGGGCCCATAGTCGAAACTCATATGACCCTTCAGACAGATTGGTATACTCCTTCTTATAATCACTGGTCCAATCCGATGGCTGCGCTTCAAATCCAATCAATTGGGTGCGGTACCGGGTATCAGACTCACGAAAATAGTTGAGTAGCGCATATTCAAATATCAAGTTATTTTCGTCATAGGCGAGCGATGCGTGTTCAAACCCAGCCGTCGTTTCCTGCCATTTCCCATTGACCCTGACTCGTTCAATAAATAAGGGTTTGGCTGCTGTGTCATTTTCCTCAGTGCCCAAATCATAGATGGCCGCACCTTGAATGGTGCCAGCATACATTCGCCCCTGTTGATCAACCAGTGCGGCACCTTCAAGGCACTCGTTGCTGGGGAGCCCATCTTCAGAAGTAAATGAAAATACTGAGAATGGTGACGGGTCATCAGGTGTGACCTGACGAGGCGAGAGCCGTGCAACACCTTTATTGGTGAATAAATACAGCCGATGTTGATTGTCTTCACAAATTTTTTGAATGCAGTTATTGGGGAGCGCTGGCTGTGTCAGATCAGAAAAAACTTCCCACTGGATTGTCGGTTGATCAAGTCGGGCACGGGCAACGCCACCACTTTTGGTGCCAACCCACAGCCAGCGGCTTCCATCCATTGCCTGCGTTTCGTGCAAGCTGATAATGATGTTGTTTGGTAACCCTGAGGCAATGTCATAGGTTGTCCAAACTCCTTTTTCAAAGCGCGAAAGCCCTCCTCCATAGGTGCCAGCCCACACGGTTTGCGTTCCATCACCAGCTTTTGTGACGAGCAAACAATTGACTCCATTGTTTTTCAGCGTCTCGTTTCGTTTGCTGTAAGCTGTCCAAACACCATTTTGAAATCGCCCGAGACTGTCATAGGTGCCTACCCAGAGGGTCGTTGCGTTGTCGGGTTCGGTTGTGGCTGCCAGGCATCGAATTTCGCGATGAATTCCCGACCGGCTGAGGTCAACTTTGACCATTCGACCGTTTTCAAATTTGCTTAGCCCATCATCCGTTCCAATCCAGACGGTGGAGTCACCACCTGCTGTCCGTGTTTCAAATAAAGACCGCACTCGATTTCCTAAGAGACCGTCGCCAACCGTCAGTTTTTTCCATTGTCCGTCGGTCAATTGCATCAACCCGCTTCCCATGGTGCCGGCCCAAATCACTGGCGATCCCGTGGCCGAACGGGTTTCTAAAAAACAACGGGCTAAATGGTCAGCATTTGAAACTGGGAGATCAAGATTGGCCCAACGACCGTTTTCGACCCGCACCAACCCGTGCCCATTCGTACCAATCCAAATTGTTCGACGCCCTGAAGGAGAAACAGTCTCGGCCAGGCTGGCAATGTCATTTCCGGGCAGGCCCGTTGTGTCATCCAGTCGCAGCCAGTTTCCATTTTCAAGGCAAGTGACGCCGGCATCAGTTCCTACCCACAAACAGCTTTTTCCATCTGGAAGTTGGGTTATGGCCAGGGTTTGAACATTGTTGCTGGGCAAAATGGTTGGTGACGTGAAGGTTGAAAAAGTATCCCCTTCAAACTTGACCAACCCGCCGCCAATCGTGCCAGCCCAAATGATTGGCTCGCCGTTTGATCCTGGCATCAGTGCCAGAGACTCGACCTGATTGCTCACAAAACCATTGCTGGTTCGGTAGGAACGCCACTGACCATTCCTGAGCACAGCAAGTCCATAGTCGCGGGTGGCGACCCATAGACTCTTGCTTCCATCCGGTGAGAGGACAGGCAAAATGCTCAATACAATCGAATCTGCCGGGACTTCAGGTGATGAAACCTGGGTCCAGGTGTTGTTTTCAAACCGGGCCAGGCCGCCGCCATACATCCCCAACCAGAGAATCGAGTGGCCGTCCGAGGCAATTTCTTCAGCCAAACTAAAGACAGGGTTGGTTGGCAATCCAGAAGTTTGATCAAAAGTCCGCCACTGCCCATCTTTCAAATGTGATACCCCACCGCCATTGGTCCCAAACCAGAGGCTGCCGTCCTTTGCTGCCAACAGAGCACTGACGTCGTTGGAGCGGACTCGATTGGGCATATTCACCAGTGTCCAGACCCGTCCGTTATAATAAGCAGCTCCATCCAGTGTTCCCACCCATAAATATCCCCGCTGGTCAAACACGATTTTGTGCACCGTATTTTCCGGGAGCCCATCTCGATCAGTGAAGACGCGAAAGGCCGGGCGCCCAACAGGCCCAGATGCGGAGGCAAGGTGAGAGAGTGGATTGGACGCCGCCCCTAAGACAGACACACAAAAGCACTTACCGCCAGGCAGCAGAGTGAGGAGAAATAACAAGACCGTGACAAACTGACGCATAATGCGCCTCCAGATTGTCGGTTGATGTGCATTGTTCGGAAGGAAAATGTGGGGCCTCGACCTTCAAGTAAACACCATGAAACCTGGAGTTACAAGCACCTTTCTAGTTTTATGAACTGCTCATGGTTCATCCGAATAAGCACCTGAAGCTCCAGGGAAACTTCAAGTTTAACCAGTTTCGGCTGTGCCGATCTGTCATTTTGTAACTTTCTGCTCACATCGCTGTAACGCAAGGCTCACAGACCCTGGATAAGAATCCCTGTTTTCATTTCTGTCATGACTTCCCTCTAAAATCTTTATTTGTGCACGCTGGCGCAAGCCATTGATCTGGCTTATTCGCAGCAAGTGTGTGGCAACAAATAACTAAGGGAGTCGGATGGAAATATCATACCACCAGGGTTCAGGGTTCAGGGCCAGATACTCCACGTTGCGTGGTACCCGCCAGTTCCCCAGTCTTCATCTTGAGTGGGATCAGTCAACTCATCGCCGAAACCCTGAACCCTGAACCCTGAACCCGATTTCAGTGGGATTTTATGCTTTTCGCGATATGTTCGAATTTGTTTTCTGTTGTGTCTGATGGGGATTTTTGGCACAGGATCCTGGTCACTGGCCAGGTTTCAGACCGCATCCCAGGCAGCAGGTCAAGTGACTGGTGCACCAGCAGCCGTTCCAACCCCAACCCCGAATATTTCATTGACTCAAATCGGAACCTTCCGAACTGGCAAATTTGCCGTCAGCGCGGCTGAAATCGTGGTCCATGACCCAATTTCCCAGCGCTTGTTTCTGGTCAATAGCGACGAAACGGCACCCAGCGTTTATGTGCTGGATCTTTCGGATCCGACCAATCCAACCGAAGTGATGCAACTCACATTTTCATCCGGCCCAGTGATTGGCGACCCAAACAGCGTGGCCGTGAAGAACGGTGTTTTAGCTGTGGCGCTGGCCTCCGATCCCAAAACCGACAATGGAACAGTGGCTTTTTATAACACCAGCACACTCAACTTCTTAACCTCAGTCACCGCCGGGGCGCTCCCCGATATGGTGACTTTCACGCCGGATGCCACCAAAGTTCTGGTCGCCAATGAAGGCGAACCAGACGGCGTCAATCCTCCAGGTTCGGTCACGATTATCCCGGTTTCTTACCCAGGCGGCCCAGGTTCGCTTTCCGTTGGCTCGGTGACAACCGCCACGTTTACCGCATTTAATGGTCAGGAAACCACCCTGCGCACCCAGGGCGTGCGAATCCAATCCGGCGTGGCTGCCACTGACGATTTCGAACCGGAATACATTGCCGTTTCCTCTGATTCAACCACGGCCTGGGTCACTTTGCAGGAAAATAATACCGTTGCGGTGGTGAATCTCGGCACCAGTACCGTCACGTCATTGCTCCCGTTAGGTCTGAAGGATCACAGTCTGACAGGCAATGGCCTGGATACCAGTGATCGCGATCTGACCTCATCAACCGGGAAAATCAATATTCAAAACTGGCCTGTGTTTGGCATGTACATGCCTGATGCAATTGCCACCATGAATTTCAACGGTCAGACCTACTTTCTGACCGCCAACGAAGGCGATGCCCACGACGGTGAAGAAGTTCGGGTTTCATCCGGATCCTATGTGCTTGATCCCGTGGTGTTTCCGAATGCTTCAACCCTGAAAATGAACGCCAATCTGGGACGCCTCACAGTGTCAAATCGGGATGGCCAGTTGGAAGCCGATGGTGACACCCAATATGAAAAAATCTATGTGTATGGCAGCCGGTCATTTTCGGTGTGGACGGCCACCGGCACCCAGGTTTTTGACAGCGGCGATGCGTTTGAGCAAATCACAGCCATGCTCTTCCCTGCTGATTTCAATGCCAACAATGATGAAAACGGTACATTTGACACCCGAAGCGACAATAAGGGCCCTGAGCCTGAAGGTCTGACGCTCGGAGTCGTGAATGGTCGCACCTACGCGTTTATCGGATTGGAACGCATCAGTGGGATTATGGTGTATGACGTCACCAACCCACTCAGTCCGGTGTTTGTACAGTACCTTTCAAACCGTGATTTTGCCGGTGACCCCGAAGCTGACACTGCCAGCGACCTGGGACCG
Source organism: Acidobacteriota bacterium (assembly GCA_016208495.1). Lineage (NCBI taxonomy): Bacteria > Pseudomonadati > Acidobacteriota > Acidobacteriota bacterium. The sequence goes on from JACQXX010000083.1 coordinate 53,287, forward strand.
GAAGGCATCACCTTTATTTCTTCAGCCGACAGCCCAACCGGGAACCCATTACTGGTCATCGGGAATGAAATCAGCGGCAGCACGACGATTTTTGAAATTCGAACGTCAGAACAATCCGTCATTTATGTGGCTGACACGCTCAATAATCGAATTCAGACATTTGATGGCGACCAGTGGTCAATCTTTACCGGGGCTTCAGTTTCGCGTGAACTGGGAGCTGAAAAGAGCATCCGAGCCGCAGCCGGTTCCAGCAATGGCCAGTTCCGGTCGCCAGAAGCCGTTACCTCAAACAATGCTGGTGGTGAAAACCTCCGCGTCTATGTTGCCGATACTGGAAACAATCGCATTCACTGGTTTGATGGAGTTCAATGGCAGGATTTTGCCACCTTTGGTTCTGGGTTCAATCAAGTGCGGGCTCCGCAAGGCGTAGTCCTTGATGCCAGCGGACAGTTTCTTTTTGTGGCTGATACCGGCAACAATCGAATCCTGCGTTTTGATGCCCTGACACCATTTTCAAATGCCACCGTGGTGGCAACCACCGGCATCGGTGCTGGTCAGGTTCGTGCTCCACAAGGACTGGCAATTGATCTCAATAACACACTCTATGTGGCTGATACTGGCAACAATCGGATCATTAAATTTGACACGGCGACAACAACCCCTGTTTTTCAGGTGATTGCGACATCCGGTACCTCACTCAATCGCGTGCGTGGACCACAAGGGCTGGCGGTTGATAACGAATTAAATCTTTATATCGCTGACACAGCCAATAGCCGGGTGCTGTTCTTCCCGCTTGGAACCACTGCTGGCGCGCAGGCAATTGCCACTGTGGGTTCAGGTCCAGGCCAGGTTCGGTTGCCGGAAGGTATCACGGTCGTGACCGGACCCGAAGGCAAACGACTGGTGATCAGTGATACCGGAAATAACCGAATCCAAAGTACATCGCTCACTGATACCACCCCACTGACACTTGGAACCTGGAGCCTGGTGAATGGGCCGGGGACTCAAACCGGTGCCATCGGCTCGTTGATTGGGCAATTCAGAAGCCCAGGGAAGATCAGATAAAAATGACAAGATGACAGGGTGACAGGATGACAAGGTGACAAGATGACAAGATGATAAGGTGACAGAATGACAAGGTGACAAATTTGTTTATTTTCAACCTTGTCACCTTGTTGGGTTTGGGTCGTCCTGGCCGTGACCGTGGGCTTCGCACCACGGCTATTACACGATGACCCTCCGGGCCTGAAATCCTTATCCTGGCGCTTATGGGGGGCAGGGTTTTCGAAGAAATGTCGCCCTGTCACCTTGTCACCTTGTCATCTTGTCATCTTGTCACCGTGTCACCCTCTCTCCTTGTCATCTTCACCGCTTTTTTTCTTCCCTCCATTGCCAATTCCTGACTAACTCATATAATCGGGGCACGTCTTTATTTTCTTTTTCCTCAGCACCTTTCATCGCATTTTTTCTTCAGCATGCATCCTGGCATTTCTCAAGACTGACCAGATCAAATCGAAGGTGCCGTCTTCTTTTTTCGTTCAACCGAGGGCCCTGATATGTCAATTATGAATTTCGATCTGACCGAAGAACAGCTTCAGGTAAAGTATTCCGTTCGTGAGTTTGCCGAGGCTGAAATCAAGCCGCATATTATGGAGTGGGATGAAGAACAAATCTTCCCGCTCGACCTGCAACCCAAACTGGCGGACCTCGGGTTGCTGGGCATTATTATCCCGGAAGACCTTGGCGGTGCCGGAATGGGCTATGTCGAGTACGCCACGATTCTTGAAGAGCTTGCCCGCGTGGATCCATCCATCACCCTGAGTGTGGCCGCACATAACTCATTGTGCACCAACCATATCTACCAGATGGGCAATAAACAGCAGCGGGAAGAATTTGTGCCGCCGTTGGCACGTGGCGAACAAATGGGCGCCTGGGCGCTGACTGAGCCAGGCTCCGGAAGTGATGCAGCGGGAATGCGCACTCTGGCCGTGCGTGAAAATGGCTCGTGGGTTATTAATGGAAGCAAAAATTTTATTACCAATGCTTCACATGCCGCAGTCACCGTCGTGATGGCCATTACCGACAAATCCAAAGGAAATCATGGGGTTTCGGCTTACATTGTGAAAAATGACACGCCTGGATTTACCGTCGGCAAGAAAGAAAACAAACTCGGGATGCGCGCCTCAAACACGGCCAGCCTGAGCTTTGAGGATTGCCATGTTCCTGCTGAAAGCATGCTTGGCGAATACAACCACGGGTTTGTTGACAGCTTGAAAATTCTGGATGGTGGACGCATTTCAATTGCGGCTCTGTCACTGGGTATTGCCCAAGGCGCCTATGAATCCGCGCTGAAATATGCCAAACAACGTCAGGCTTTTGGCCGGGTGATTGCCGAATATCAAGCGATCCAATGGAAACTGGCGGATATGGCCACCCAAATCGAGGCCGCCCGACTTCTGCTGTATCAAGCCGCCGTGTCGAAAGACCGGGGCAAAATCACCACCCGTCAATCAGCGATGGCCAAACTGTATGCCTCAGAAGTGGCCGTGAAGGTCTCGGAAGAAGCCATTCAAATTCATGGCGGATACGGCTACACCAAAGACTATCCACCTGAAAAATTCTGGCGGGATTCCAAACTCTGCACCATCGGCGAAGGAACTTCCGAAGTCCAACGCCTGGTGATTGCCCGCGAAATTTTGCGCGCCAGCTAAATGTGGAGTGCGGCGGCTTGACACCGCTTTGGTTTTGATAAGCCGCCGCACTCTAAAAATTTCAGTGGATTGCCTTGTCAGAACTCCCTCTCTCCAAACGACTGCTTTATCTGGCACTCCCACTTGGTTGGATGGCCTGCCTGTTTTTCTTCTCAACCGATGTCCTGTCATCCAATCAAACGGGCTCGGTGATTGAACCCCTGATTCATAAAGTTGTTCGCACCATTGATCCAACGGCTTCGCCAAAAGCGGTCTGGCTGGGTCATCTCTTGCTTCGCAAACTTGGCCATCTCACGGAATATGCCTGTCTGGCAATTCTGTGGGCAGTTGTATTGCGGAAAGTCAGCGGGTGGTCACATCGCAGTGTGCTGTTGATGGCACTGATCTTTTCGGTGGGATATGCCGTGATTGATGAATGGCACCAGACCTTTACTTTGGAGCGATCTGGAACCATTCAAGATGTCATTATTGATGGGATGGGAGCACTTATTGGACTTGGAATCCTGAGTCTGATCTGGTGGTGGAAAATCAGGCGCGAACAATCGGTTTCGTTTCGCCGAACCATTTGACTACAGAATGAAGAATGAAGAAATAAAGCGGGTACCACCTTTTTTCGACATTCATCATTCTCAATTCTTTATTCCCTCAGACTTGCATAATGACTGGTAGAATCGTCGGACGCTGTTTGGTTAACTTTTGAATGTAGCGTTTGAGGCCGAGTCGGATTTTCTCTTTAAACGCTGACATATCGGAACGTTCGTCATACGGCACGGTGGTCAGTGTTTGATTGATCACTTCCTTGAGTTCATCCATCCACTCTTCATTCCCATCAAGCAGCATATATCCGCAGGTGGCAATTTCCGGATCGGTCTTCATTTCACCGGTTTCTTTATTGACCACCAGCACTGGGATAATGATTCCATCATACGCCAGATGCTTTCGGTCACGCATCACCGCCTCATCCACAATGACTGAGCGGCTGTCATCCATGTAAATCTTGCCCACCTGAATCTTATCTGAAATCAGCGCTCGCTCTCCGTCAAGGGCCAGGACTTCTCCGCTCTGCATCAGAATGACATTCTCTGGCTCATAATCAAGCTCCTGACAGGCATAGAGTTTGTGCCGATAAAGCTGGCGATATTCGCCATGAATCGGGATGAAATACCGTGGCCGGGTTGATTCGATCATCAAGCGCAAATCTTCCTGGGCACCGTGGCCTGAGACGTGGATACGTGCCGAGGAAGAGTCATACACAAAAGCATTGCGCTTGTAACATTCATTGATCAACCGGGAAATTGATTTTTCATTGCCTGGAATCTGGCGCGCTGAGAGGATGACCGTGTCACCGGCTTCAATAATCGCCTGTTTGTGGTTTTGATTGGCCATGCGCGACATCGCCGCCATTGGCTCGCCCTGACAGCCAGTGGCCAACACCACCACATCTTCTGAATTGGTTTGCTTGTATTCCGAAGCCGTGAGCAAAAGCCCGTCTGGAATGCGCAAAAATCCATTCTGGTCAGCCGTTTCCAGCGAACGCAACATTCCGCGCCCAACCGGAAAAACCGAGCGACCGAAATCATCGGCCAGATCCAGAATAATCTGAATCCGATGGATGCTCGACGCAAAACAACTGACGAAAATTCGCCCATCCGTTTGATCAAAGATATCTTCAAGCGCTGGAATCACTGCCCGCTCAGACGGCATTCGCCCAGGTCGTTCGACATTGGTGGAATCAGAAAGTAAAGCAAGCACGCCCCGGCGACCATATTCTTTCAATCGCTCGATATTAATTGCATCGCCACAGACTGGGGTTTCGTCAAATTTATAGTCGCCGGTATGAATAATCACCCCCACCGGCGTTGTCACAGCCAGCGCGACACAATCAACGGTTGAATGGGAAACCCGGATAAATTCAACTGTGAAAGGGCCAACCGTAAATGATTCTCCGGCATGGATGGTATGGGTTTGAGTGCAATCCGTCAGCTTATGTTCATCAAGCTTACGGTCGGCGACACTGAGTGTGTAGGGGGTGCCATAGACGGGTACATTTACCGCCTGAAGCAAAAACGGAAGCGCTCCGATATGGTCTTCGTGGCTATGAGTCAGCACAACCGCGAGCAGTTCGTCACGATGTTCTTCCACATAGGAAAAATCCGGGATCATGATGTCTACCCCATAGTGCCCAACTTCAGAAAACATCAAGCCCACATCAATAATAATCATTGAACCATCATAGCGAAGCGCCAGACAGTTCATTCCAAATTCACCTAACCCACCAAGAGGAATAATTTCAACCGGGGTATTTATCACGATACAAACGGCATCCTTTCAACATGTTGATCGAAACAGGCATATTACCACGCATCGGCCTCGGCGACACCCGAAGTACCGGTTTGGGGCTGAAGAAGCCAGGCTAAAGACATTGGGCTCAGGGCTTGGGGCTGAAGAAGACAGGTTGCAGAATTGGTTTTATTTCATCCCTCATCCCTTTGATCACCCCGAGCTTGCGAGTCTTCCACTCCAAGCCCTGAGCCTGACTTCTTCAGTCCGTTGTCTTCCGCCCGTCGTCTTCCGCCCGATGTCTTCCGCCCCAGAACAAGGGATAATCGCTTGCCGCATAACGGGTTTGCGCTTACCCTGGCGGTATTCCCGTTTTATCTTCAACCAGTCAATTTTTCAGAGGAGTCTTTCCAATGCCCAACGTCGGAGATCTCGCACCAGACTTTTCAACCAAAGATGCGTTTGGCAACACCATCACGCTTTCCGCCCTGCGCGGCCAGAAGGTCGTGCTGTTTTTCTACCCGAAAGACGATACCCCAGGCTGCACCAAAGAAGCCTGCAGTTTCCGGGATGCCAACTCGACGTATGCCGATAAAGGGATCCGAGTCCTTGGCGTATCGCTCGATGATGAAACCTCACACCAGGCATTTGCCACCAAATACTCGCTCCCCTTCACCTTGCTCGCCGATACCGATCACACCGTTTCTGAAGCCTATGGTGTTTATGGCGAACAGGAGTGGAAAGGCCATAAATTTTTAGGTGTCGCCCGCAAGACCTTCCTCATTGACGAAAATGGCGTTCTCAAGCAGGTTTTCGATACCGTCAATGTCGAAATTCACGCCCAGGAAGTTCTTGACGCGTTTGAAGCCTGATTGCTTTGGGGGCTGAGAAAACCAGGGCTCAGGGCAATCGAAGGGATGAGGGATGAAAGAAAACCAATTCTTCAGCCCTCAGCCCCAAGCCCTCAGCCCTGGTTTTCCCAGCCCAATGTCTTCAGCCCCAGATTCCTATGCTTAAAGTCGGTCTCACCGGAAGCATCGCCGTTGGCAAGTCCCACGTTTCGAGCTATTTGCGCGAACTTGGCTGCCAGGTGCTCGATTCTGACCAGATTGCCCGTGTCGTGGTTGAACCGGGAACACCAGCGCTGGCAGACATCGCGGAAACATTTGGCCCGGAAGTCCTCAATGACGACGGCACGCTCAACCGTCAGCGGCTCGGGACCATCATTTTTGGCCATGACAAACTCCGGCAAAAGCTCAATGCGATTGTTCATCCACGGGTTCATGCCGAGCAGGAACGCCAGTTTGCTGAAATCGCCAGCCGTGATCCGAAGGCCATTGTGATTGTGGATGCCGCCTTGTTGATTGAATCAGGCGGATATCGGCGGTTTGATAAAATCGTCGTGGTCTGGTGTCCGAAAAAATTGCAGGTCAACCGGCTTCGCAAGCGCAATCAACTCTCGCGAGCCGAGGCATTACAGCGCATCAACGCGCAAATGTCATCGCAAGAAAAGCGAAAATTTGCTGACTTTGAGATCAACTCGGCTGGAACTTTCGAAGAAACGCGCCACAAAACCGAAGAAGTCTACCATCAGCTTCGCGCCTTAGCCGATCAGACACCTGTAACGTAATCCACAACTTACCGACTTTTCCACAGACTTTTCCACAGGCCGTTTTGGTCGAAACTACGGCTTGTAGCTAGAAAAATCCAGCCCACAATATCTAGTATTTTTCCTTCTTGAAAACCTTGACAGGTTCGCCCTGGCTGAGTAGATTCAGGACATCAAACACAACTCCCAAGGACATACAAAATCCCCAAAAAGCTTCATCTGCGTTCACCAAAAAACCCAGGATGAGGTTTGCGTGTGCCTGCGTCGTTTTATTTTTTTCAGAGCACACACGTCGTTTTCATTTATTCAAGGGAAACAATTTTTTTGATCAAGGGGTTTGCTACGGGATACGTGTGACCATTTTGCAGCGGGACCAAGGCCAGGACGGCCTTTTTTTTGTCCTCACGCAAGGCTTCGAACTTCAAATCTGGGAGAACTCACCATGAAAGCTGCCGAATCAAAGCACCCCCACGCTGATGCACCAGCCGGGATCGGAATGCGCGTGCGGAAACGGAATGGATCGTTTGAGCCGGTTGACGTCAATAAAATTGTGCGCGCGGTCAGCCGCTGCTGCCATGGACTGTATTATGTTGACGCCCTGCGCGTTGCGACCAAGACCATCAGCGGTCTCTATGACGGAGCAACCACCAAGGAACTCGATCAACTTTCGATCCAAACCGCCGCGTCGCTGATTGTCGAAGAACCTGAATACTCACGCCTCGCCGCCCGGTTGCTGGGCACCTACATTGATAAAGAGGTCACCAATCAGGAAATTCACTCGTTTTCACAGTCCATCACGGCTGGTCACAAACTTGGGCTCTTTTCAGACCGGCTGGCCGAATTTGTGTCCGCCAATAGCCGCAAACTCAATGCCGCCATTACTGGGCAACGAACTGAATTATTTGAATTTTTTGGGATTCGCACCCTCTATGACCGCTATCTGGTCAAACATCCGACCAAACGCGATGTGATTGAAACACCACAATATTTCTTCATGCGCGTGGCCTGTGGACTGGCGGAAACCGTCAAGGATGTGATTGATCTGTATCATCTTTTTTCATCACTGTCCTATGTCCCGAGTTCTCCGACCCTGTTTAATTCCGGCACCAAACACGAGCAGCTTTCATCGTGCTTTCTGCTTGATTCACCCGAAGACGACCTCGAAGCAATTTATAAGAAATACACCGACGTGGCCCTGCTGTCGAAATTCTCAGGCGGTATCGGCATTGCCTATTCACGAGTGCGCAGCCAGGGGTCATTGATTCGCGGAACGAATGGCCACTCCCAGGGCATCGTCCCGTGGCTCAAGACCTTAGACGCTTCGGTGGCAGCCGTGAACCAGTGCTTTGCTCCGGAAACGCTGGTTTATACCGCGAATGGCGTGAAAGAAATCAAAGACATCAAAGTTGGAGATCTGGTCCTTGGCCAGCGTGGAAAATACCGCGAAGTCCTCAAGCATATGACCTATTTCCAACACGACCCAATGGTTGAAATCAAGGTCAAACACTCAATTTCCCCGATTAAGGTCACGGCTGGTCACCCAATGTGGGCGATTCAGGGCATTCCAATGGAACAATCCCTTGAGCGCACGATGTCACAGTTGGAGCGTGAAAAATTTGTTCCAGCCTGGGTTGAAGCTGGTCAACTCCGAAAAGGCGACTATGTGGCACAAGTTATTCCAACTGAGGTGGTTCCAGTTCAAGGATTCACTGAAGACGATGCCCGGATGTATGGAATTTTGCTGGGAGATGGTCATCTTGCAAAAGATAATGATGAATGGGGAGTTTCTGGAAACCCATTAACCGACACACACCTGGAGTTTGTTCGCCAATACCTCAACAATGCCAATATTCACTACTGGCAAACGAGTCGGGGTGAGAATTACCTGCAAATTCGGTGGGCAGCAGGACGTGGGGTCGTTCGGGAAGCAACCACTGGACGATTTCTCAGCAGTGGAGCGTCAACGTTGCCCTTCACACGAGAAGACATGTATGACGAAAACGGCCAAAAACATATTGCCCGCCGGTTTTCGCATCTGCCCCCGCAACAAACCCGCGCACTTATTCAAGGTCTGATTGAAACTGATGGCGGCGTAAGTCGTGGTAAAGAAATTTACTTCACCAACACTTCGCAAAAACTGGTTGAAGGGCTGCGCTATCAATTGCTGCGGCTGGGTATTCCAGCGGCGGGTCAATATCGCGAACGTGAAAATGCGCATCAGGGAATTCGGTCAGATGGATCAACCGCCCACTTCACAGGCGTGACCAAAGCCTTTGACTTGCGAATCCCAGCCGTTCCTGGAATTGCTGAACTCGTTGATTGTCATCCAGTTACAAAGAAGAACTGGTTTATTTGGGATGGCTGCGTCTGGTCTCGGATTACCAAACAAAAAGAAATTACACCCGTGGTTAAAGTCCATGACTTAAAGGTTGAAGGCGACGAAACTTATTTAACTTCCGCTGTTTTGGTGAGGAATGGTGGAAAAAGGAAGGGGGCGTGTTGCGTTTACCTCGAAACCTGGCATGCGGATATCGAGCAATTTCTTGAACTTCGCGACAACACCGGTGATGAAGCCCGCCGCACGCACAACCTGAATCTGGCCAACTGGGTGCCCGATCTATTTATGCAGCGGGTTGAAAAAGATGAGCTGTGGTCGCTGTTTGATCCAAAGGTTGTGCCGCACTTTACGGACCTGTTTGGCGAGGAATTTGAATCCGCCTATGCCAAAGCCGAAGAAGAAAAGCTGTACAACAAACAGGTTCGCGCCCGTGACCTCTATGGCCGGATGATGCGCACGCTGGCCCAGACCGGAAACGGCTGGATGACCTTTAAAGACAAGTCCAACAAAGCCTGCAACCAGACCGCCAAACCCGGCGCCGTGGTTCACCTGTCAAACCTCTGCACGGAAATCCTCGAAGTCACGTCCGCAAGTGAAACCGCCGTCTGCAATCTGGGTTCAGTCAATCTTGCCCGGCACGTGGTGGATGGTAAATTTGATTTTGAAAAACTGGCAACGACGGTTCGGCTGGCCGTGAAACAGCTTGATCGGGTGATTGATATCAACTTCTATCCGATTCGGAGCACGGCTGACTCCAACGCCCGCTGGCGTCCGGTGGGGCTGGGCGTGATGGGGCTGCACGACGTGTTCTTCCAGCTTAAACTGGCCTTTGATGCGCCCGAAGCCCGTGCCCTGTCGCGCAAAATTCAGGAAGAAATTTACTACACAGCGCTTTCAACCTCGTGCGATCTGGCGACCAAACTCGGAGCGCACAAGGCATTTCCTGAAACCCGCGCGGCCAAAGGTGAGCTGCAATTTGATGCCTGGGGCGTTGTTCCGGAAAACACCGAACGCTGGGACACACTCCGCGAGCGAATCAAAAAGCACAGCTTGCGCAACTCGCTGCTGCTGGCGATTGCTCCGACAGCCACAATTGCTTCAATTGCTGGATGTTATGAGTGTATCGAACCGCAAGTTTCAAACCTGTTCAAACGTGAAACGCTTTCTGGCGATTTCCTGCAAATCAACAAGTACCTGGTCAACGACCTGAAAGAACTGGGCATGTGGAATGAAGCCATGCGTTCCAGGGTCAAAATGAGTGAAGGTTCGATTCAGGACATTGAGGAAATCCCGGCCAACGTCCGCGAAATTTATCGCACGGCGTGGGAAATCCCGATGCGGTCGCTGATTGATATGGCGGCTGACCGAGGACCGTTCATTGACCAGAGCCAGTCGCTCAACCTGTTTGTCGAAAACCCGACCATCGGCAAGGTCTCGTCAATGTATTTCTATGCGTGGCAGAAAGGTCTGAAGACGACCTACTACCTGCGTTCACGCCCGGCAACGCGCATCGCCAAGACAACGGTTTCAACGACAACCGAAGCAGTAGCACCACCGCAACCGGTCAGCGAATCAAAGGCCATTGCCTGCTCGCTTGAAAACCCGGAATCGTGCGAAGCGTGCCAGTAAAAGAAGAACTGAAGAATGAAGAAACCATTTAGTGGTTAGTGGCTAGTGATTAGTTCTTGGCTTCTGACTTTTCTTCGAAAGTATTGATTTCTAACCACTAACCACTAACCACTAACCACTTTTTTCATTCTTCATTCTCAATTCTTCATCCTCTGTTTTTCTCTTTCCCGGAGACATTCATCATGCTTCTCGATCCGCAATTAAATTTGACATTGCGTCCAATGCAATACCCGGTTTTTTATGAAATGTACCGTCAGGCGATCCGCAATACCTGGACGGTTGACGAAGTGGACTTCTCGACTGATCTGGCTGATTTGCGCTCGCGTCTGACCCCGGCTGAACGTCACCTCATCAACCGGCTGGTCGCGTTTTTCGCCACAGGTGACTCGATTGTGTCCAATAATCTGGCCTTAAACCTCTATAAACACATCAATTCGCCCGAAGCACGCATGTATCTGTCGCGTCAGTTGTATGAAGAAGCCCTGCACGTTCAGTTCTATCTGACACTGCTCGACACCTACATCCCTGACCTCGACGAACGGGCCCAGGCATTCAAGGCGATTGAAAGCATTCCCTCCATTCGTGAAAAGGCGCAGTTCTGTTTCCGCTGGATGGATTCAGTTCAAAACCTGGATCAACTCAACACGATTGAAGAGCGGCGGCAATTCCTGCTCAACCTGATTTGCTTTGCAACTTGCATCGAAGGGCTATTTTTCTTTGCCGCATTTGCCTACGTTTATTTCTTGCGTTCAAAGGGGTTATTGCACGGATTAGCTGCCGGAACCAACTGGGTCTTTCGGGATGAAAGCGCTCATATGATGTTTGCTTTCGAAGTCATCAAGACCGTGCGCCAGGAAGAACCCGAACTCTTTGACGAAGAACTCGGCGAACGCATCGCCAGGATGATTGATGAAGCCATCGAGTGCGAAACGCTGTTTGCCCAGGACCTGCTCAGCCAGGGTGTTGCCGGGTTGTCAACCGGTGATATGCGTCAGTATCTGGAATATGTCGCCGACCAGCGGTTGACGATGCTGGAATTGCCGGTCCGCTACCACGCCCGCAACCCATTTCCATTTATGGACTTGCAGGACGTTCAGGAACTGGCGAACTTCTTTGAACGCCGCGTCTCCGCCTATCAGGTCGGCGTCACCGGCGAAGTGGCGTTTAATGAGGCGTTTTAGTGTTCGTCAGGAGTCAGCCACGAGTCTTAAAAACCAGAGTATCGCAATAAACCGACAAACTCCTTAATTGCAATATTTTGTGGCAGATACAGATCATCGAAAGATTAAAAAGCAGCCGAACAATGCTTCTTCAGGCTCTGTTCGGCTGTTTTTCTATTCGGAGTATATTTGATGAGACTTGATCTGGAAGCAGCACAAGAACGTGCCAGGAAATATCTGGAACACCGTGAAAGAGGCTATGCTGTCAATCTCGAAGAGGCAAACTGGTTTCGGACCGGGAGTCCCAAGCCTGATCAGCAATCTGATCGTCCCTCTCTCCGCCCAATTCACTTTGTTCTCGATGAAACCTGGCATCTGGAGTATGAAGATTTCTTTCTTTTGATGTTCAACTGCTGGGAAGAAACACCAGATGGACCAAAGGAAACGTTTCTGGGAGGCGGAGGACCAATGCTCGTTGATCGAGCGACTGGCAGAGTGTATTACCCGTTTACAGTGGAAGAGGCCGAAGATATTGAATTGGTGTTTAAAAAGCGCAGTTCCATCAAACGAGACCAGAAGAACAACCTCTTCTAAGTCGTTTGGAGCAATCCCGGATGAAACTCAGTTTGGAAGCAGCACAAGAATGTGTCAGAAAATATCTGGAACAGTATTCAAAAACCTTTCACCAAGAGCAAAATCGTGCTTTGGACTGGTTCATTGAACAACAACCAGATGCCGGAGAACGGCTGGAACCTTATCGTTCACAAACAGTTCTGATTCTCCTTGATGAAACCTGGCATGTGGAATATGAAGCGTTTTTTGTCTTTAATCACAAATGTTGGGAAAACACAGGTTGGGGGCTTCAGGAAGTTTTGACGGCTGGAAGTGGTCCGATTTTAGTGGATCGAGAAACAGGCGCTGTGTACCACACAGGCTCGGGAGAAAATGACGATGAGCTTGAAGCACTTTTCCTCAAACATAAAAATGCAATCAATAAACTATCCAACCAGCTATGAATGATAGAACTGATCAAATAAATCAGCCTCACTAATGAATGCACTCGCCTGTCGGTAAATAGCTTTCAATGTACCTGCATCAAGTTCAGTATGATTTGGAACGGTCAGTGTTTGTTTTGAACCACCCGTTAGAACACGCTGCAATTTGATGTGGCTCCCTCGTTGAGAGACTTTTTCAAATCCAAATAAAGCAAGAATCTTGAGGACATCACCACCGGAAAGACGTCTAAGCTTTGGCATAGGTCAAGGGTTCCAGTTCATAATGAATCACAATCGTTGGATTTTCTGAAAATCCAAGTGCCAGCAAGTCTTCCCCTTCAAGATGTAGTTCAATGGCTTCTTTGATGTTGACAATCAGTTCATCCAGCGTCTTTGCCTGAGTGACAACCGGCAAATCCAGACATTCCGCCACGTAATAAGCTTCTCCGCGAAACACATTGACTTGAATCTCTGTTTTCATAGCCTCACACCTGTTCTCAATTCTTCATTCTCCTCACGCTCCAAAAATCTCAATCTGAAACTCAGCGGCGTGAATTGAGATTTTCGGTTCACGGCGGGTGAAGTGGTGCATTTCCCGGCGGATCATCGGCAGCCCTCCGTGATGGACCGTGGCACCGTAGGCTTCATTTTTCATAAAGGCTTTCAAACGTGGATTGGTCGGGAAGCTTACGCCATAGAGTTCGACGGCTTTGCGCGGTAACCCTTTGGCAAACGCCGGGTTGGCGATTTCAATCCGTCGATCAAACACTACCAGTCGGATGCACTCTTCGCGGGCGCTATAGTCCCGATGTATCAGTGCATTGGTCACGGCTTCCATCACGGCTTTGCGGGAATAGTTTGCCCGGCGATGACTGGTTGGCCCCTGGTGCGAGGCACTTTTGCGATAGAGCGGCTGGTCGGTCAAATCAACGTAGCGATTCAAAAAGCCTTCGGCATATTCCGAAAGCGTTCCGATGTTTCCCGTAAAGGCAACCTGTTCAACAATCGGGTCGGTGACCGCGTCGCCTGAAAACCGTGTCGCCACCAGTCGGCTTCGTGGGAAAAGCCGCGCCACGCTTTTGCTTTTGCCAAACAGCAACAATCCAATCAAATTTGGGATGTATTCATCTGCGCGGGTAATTGCCAGTTGCATGTCCTGCAACACCATTGCGGTCGGATACCCGGCGGGAAGTTTTCCGGTATCTCCCTGTACGGCTTTGACATACGCCCAGACCAGCGATTCGTCAATATCATCCATCGAGGCTGGAAACCACGGAATTTGCTCGAAATGGGTTGGGCGATAGCGACGGAAAAGTTCGGGGATTTCGTCGAGTTCAGCTTCGCGTTTGACTGAGCCAACCCGGATGTAGAATTTCTGGTCACGCGTGGTGTGTGGCGCCCGCCGGTCGTCAACTTCGAGCACCAGCACCCGCCGGCCATTGTCAAACGACACTTTGTCCATGTAGGGATGGATCGGTGGAATGATGTCGTGCGCACAGACTTCGCGGAGTTCTTCCTCAACCCGGTCGGCATTGTCGAGGCCCTCAACCCGGCAGGTATCACTCACGCCAAATAAAATCGCGCCGCCGCCAGTGTTGGCGAGCGCCACAATTTCAGCCGCAATTTTTTCGGGATTGCTGAACCGGCTTTTAAACTCAACTTCGCTGTCTTCGCCTCCACGAACCAGATCCAGAACCTCTCGCCGGTCAAGGGTCTGGTGATTGTCGCGGGTGAACATGTGTTCAAAGAAAGAGCGTTCGGTCTCTGGCTCACGCCGGTTGGTGTGACCCATGCGAAATTTTTTTCGAGCCATACAGTTTGCGCTATGCGCGGGGGGTAATGATACCAATTTGCACTGAAGCACTCATATTAGGAAATAGTCAAATAGTTCAATCAAATAAACTTAGTGAACTACTGACTACTGACTACTGACTACAAACTGGCATGAGATATTGATCCACCCTTTGAAAAAGATCAGGGCCAGTCAATTCGGGGGATTCGCAGCCGTGGTAACTCGATGCGCGGCAAATCAAGTTCCGGTAAATCAAGCTTTGGCGCCAGGGATTCTAACGGAACCGTTCCTTTGAGTTTCCGCTCAACGTGTTTTTTAAAGAATAAAACAGGTACGTCAAATTCCGCACGGATTTCATATTCAAGCTGGGCGCCATCCAGCAAACCATTGATTCCAACTTCCGGAAGCGCCATTAAATCAACAGTCAGCGGTAAATCAATCGAAAGCGTTGATTTGGATGGAAGTTTCAGCGTGTCTTCATATTCCCCAACACCGCTCGGCACACCGTTGAGTTTGACGTTAAATTTGAGATTTTTGATCGTCACGGCTGATTTTGGATTCAGAATGTCCACACTGGCAATCAGGTCTGCCGTTCGAATCCGCAGTTTTTCCACTCGAATGCGCCGCAACGTCAATTGTGGCTCGTCACGTTCGTCTTTCTTTTCGGCAACAGGGCCTGTCCCCGCACACACCGGCTCACCAGCCACAACAAACACAATGCCTGTCGTAACAACCAGTAAAATCAGTAATTTGGTGAGTATTTGAGTGTAAAGCATAGGATTTCATGAGCGCCAGGAGAAGAGGTTTTAGGCCCGAAGGGTCGTTGTGTAATAGCCGTGGTGCGAAGCTCACGGTCCCGGCCAGAACCCCGGAACCCTATTTCGCATCCAGCCAGTTGTTGCCCAGGTGGACTTCAGCCACAAGAGGGACGTTTAGTTTATGAACCGTCTCCATAATTTCTTTGACGATTGCGGCCACGTGTTCGGCTTCGTCTTTGGGCGCTTCAAACAGGATTTCGTCGTGAACCTGCAGCAGCATCCGGGTTTTCAGGTCTTCGGTTTTGAACTGTTCGGCAATGCGAATCATCGCCAGTTTCATCAAATCAGCCGCGGCACCTTGAATTGGCGCATTGATGGCTTCGCGTTCTGCCCGTGAACGCACGGTGTAATTTCGACTGGTCAAATCTGGAAAGCGCCGCATCCGGCCAAACATCGTGCGAACATACCCGGTTTCGCGTCCTTTTTCCGGTGTTTCCTCCATATAGCGCTTGATGCCTGGATAGGTCGCAAAGTAGCTATCAATCGCTTTTTTGGCTTCCTTACGGCTAATCCCAACGTTGCGAGCCAGCCCAAAAGCCCCGACGCCGTAGGCAATTCCAAAATTGGTCGCCTTGGCCAGCCGGCGAGCCTGTTTGAGTTCTTCCGGTGTTTGCGCCCCAAACACCGCGCGGGCAGTTTTGGTGTGGATGTCTTCGTTGTGGAGAAACGCTTCAGTCATCACCGGATCACCCGTGATATGGGCCAGCAAGCGAAGTTCAATCTGTGAATAGTCAGCCGCAATCAGGATGTTTCCGTCTTCGGCCACAAATGCCCGGCGGGTACGGCGTCCAAATTCGGTTCGAATCGGTATGTTTTGGAGGTTCGGTTTGGTGGATGACAGCCGACCGGTTGCGGTTGCAGCCTGGTTAAACGTTGTGTGCAGCCGATGGGTCTGACCGTTGACCATTCGTGGCAGGACGGTCACATAGGTATTGAGCAGTTTCTCATACTCGCGGAATTCCAAAATCAATCGTGGTAATTCATAGGTTTCGGCCAGTTCTTCAAGCACTTCGGCACTGGTCGAAATCTTTCCGGTGGTTGTTTTCTTCGACACGTCATAGTTGAGCTTTTCAAAGACTTCCCCAACCTGTTGCGGCGAATTGATATTGAATTCCTGTCCGGCAAGGCCATGAATCTGACCCGTCAGCCGATCAAGGGCCACATGGATTTCCTTTTCCAGGTCCGTCAGGGGTTGCGGGTCAATCTTCACCCCAGCGCATTCCATATCAAACAACACATCAACCAGCGGCAATTCCATCGTCTCATAAACGCTGGTCAGTTCATCCATTTCCAGCCGTCCACGGAGCATCCGTGCCAGTCGGGAAGTTAAATCCGCCGGATCATGGTCTTTGAACTCTGTTTCGCCAACGCCAAGATAGGTTAAAGCCAGCGCCGGCAGGGCATACTCTTCCTGTTTGAGATTGGCATTGAGCAAATACGCCGCCAGCATCACGTCATCGTTGAGCCCTTCAAACCGAACCTTTTTCCCAAACGGCAAGCCTTCAAGGGTTTGGGAGAGCAAATCTTCGCCCGGTCCATAGGCGTGTGGAGGCCGGTTCAATGTATAGAGCGCACGCTTGGCATCGTGAACCTGTTTGGTAACCAGTCCATTTTCAAGCATTTCGGCCAGGGCTTCGCCGACTTGAAGCGAATTGAGAATCAGTTCCTGGTCAAGTTTCACCGCCTGCCCTGGTCCCAGCGAAACCGAACATCCACCAAACGCACCGTTCTGCTCGTCAACCGCAATCGCAAAACTATCGTGGGCAAACAGGCTATCAATAAATTTCAGGGCTTCGTCGGCTTTGGAAATCTGGCGATAGGTCCGTTTGACTTCAACGGTTTGCACCGGCGCGGCAGCCCGAGCGGCCGTGGCGCCGGCGGAAAATTCGCGCATCAGGGCTTTGAATTCGAGTTCAGCAAAGAGCGCATATGCCGCCGCCGTATCAGGTGGGCGCGCTGCAACGACATTCAAATCAAGTTCAACCGGCGCATCCTGGTGGATCGTCACCAGTTGTTTGGCCAGCAAAATCCGGTCGCGATTATCGCGGAGCGATTCGCTATACACACGGCGCTTGACCTCGGCAAAACCATCAAGTGCGGCATCCAGTGTCCCAAACTGTTGAATAATTTGAACGGCGCCTTTTTCCCCAATGCCGGGTGCTCCGGGAATGTTGTCAGAGCTATCTCCCCACAACGACAGCACATCAACGACCTTTTCCGGTTCAACTCCCATCCATTCAACCACTTCGGCCTTCCCACAGAGGATCATTTTTCCGCTTTTATTATCCAGCCGGAGAATTGAAACGTGATCATTAACAAGCTGGGTCATGTCTTTGTCGTTGCTCACAATCACCGTATCAATTCCCTGTTCGGTGGCTTTGCGGGCTAAGGTTCCAATCAAATCATCCGCCTCAAAACCTGACACCCTGGCCGTCGTCACGCCGAGCACGTCGCAGGCTTTGAAAATGTAGGGAATCTGCGTTTGCAAATCTTCAGGCATGACTTCGCGGTTGGCCTTGTATTCGGCATAGAGTTCCTGGCGAAACGACGGTTCTTTTGAGTCCATCGCGACCACAATGTAGTCGGGTTTGTAGTCACCGATCACTTTGCGCAGAATGGAGATAAACCCAAAAACAGCATTGGTTGGAATACCAGTGCTGGTTGCCAGTCCGCGAACTGCAAAAAAAGCGCGGTAGATATGCGCCATGCCGTCAACAATGAAGAGTTTTTTGGCCATATAATTGTTCAGGGTTCAGGGTTCAGGGTTCAGGGTTCAGGGTTCAGGGTTCAGGGTTCAGGGTTCAGGGTTCAGGGTTCGGGGTTCGGGGTTCGGGGTTCGGGGTTCAGGGTTTTCGAAAACCTTTTTCGGCCTTTTCGTCTTTTCAATCCTTATTTTCTGATTTCCCAGCTTTCACCATTGACCTGAGTCTTCAAGGATTCATCGCTCGCGCCAGAGATTATCAAAGCGGGTAAACTCTTTGATAAAAGCCATGTTGGCCGTTCCGGTTGGGCCATTGCGCTGCTTGGCAATGATGAGTTCAGCTAATCCGACATTTTCTTCGGTCGCATTGTACACTTCGTCACGATAGATAAAACCAACCACGTCGGCATCCTGTTCGATTGATCCGCTTTCGCGCAGGTCAGAAAGTTGTGGTCGGTGATCAGATCGGGTTTCCGAAGCCCGACTCAACTGAGACAGGGCAATGACCGGGACGTTGAGTTCTTTGGCCAATGCTTTGAGGTCGCGGGAGATTTGCGACACTTCCGTCTGGCGATTTTCAAACCGCCCTTTGCCGCGAATCAACTGTAAATAGTCTACGATCAACAAATCCAGCCCATGTTGAGACATCAACCGTCGGGCTTTGGCACGCATTTCCATGACGGTAATGCCTGGGGCATCGTCAATAAAAATCCGGGCCTGCGCCAGAACCTGCAGCGCCTCGCCGAGTGCCTTCCATTCGTCTTTATTGAGATATCCGCCACGCATACGTTGGGCATCCACCCGCCCCTGGGAACACAGCATGCGCGTGACAAGCGATTCCTTTGACATTTCAAGCGAGAAAATCCCGACGGATTTGCCGCTTTGAATCGCGATATTTTCAGCCAGATTCAAACAAAAACTGGTTTTTCCCATCGAGGGTCGGGCGGCAATGATGACCAGGTCCGAGTTTTGCAACCCATTGGTCAACCGGTCAAATTCCTCAAAATTTGTCATCAGCCCGGTCAAAAGTGCCGAGCGTTTTGAGGCGTCTTCGATGCGTTGGAGTTCAGGCCCGGCGACTTCTGCCACCGAGACAAACCCGGCCCGAATCCGATCTTCGCCGATATCAAAAATTTGTTTTTCAATTTGATCAACAATGCTTTCAGGGTCATCTTCCTGGTCCAGGCACGACGCAATACCATGCTGGCACACGCTGATCATCCGACGCAGCATGGCCTTGCCTTTAATAATCCGGGCATAGGATTCGACGTTGGAAGAATGCCCGACCCCATCCAGAAAGCTGGTCAGAAAAGCCAGCCCGCCAACCTGTTCCAGCTCGCCGGCACGGGCAAGTGCGGACTGCAGGGTAACCGGGTCAATCGGCATTCGCTGCTCAGCCAGCAAAATCATTTTTTCATAGATACGGCGATGGCTATCACGAAAGAAATCGTCGGGTTTGAGGAGTTCAATTGCCTGATAACACAAGGCGTTATCAATCAGGATTGATGCCAGCACACCCCGCTCGGCTTCAATACTTGAAGGCAAAGAACGGTCAAGCATTGGATTTGGATTGGGCGCATTTTTGGCCATGAGGCTACCTGTAACTCTATGATTGGGGAAAGTGGATTACAGACCGGCATCAGGTCACGTTGGGGTGTGCAACCTGAAGAGCAAGTGCCACGGGTTTGCGATCTTGCTCAAAGCATCCACCAAAACACACTGTAATGAGCAGTGCCAGAAACAGCAAGAGCGAGACGTTGCCTGTTACAAGCAACATTTCGCTCTCAAAAGATCTATCGAGTTTTCAACAGGTTAAAGTCAACCTATTTTGCGGCTGCTTCTGGTGTTGTGGAAGTTTCTTCTGGAACAACCACAATTTTGAGCAACGGTTTGACTTCGGCGTGGAGTTTGACCGCCACTTCATATTCACCCGGTTCTTTGATCGGGTCTTTCAACAGGATTTTCCGACGTTCAATTTCTGTGCCCTGAACTTTGAGCGCTTCAGCAATATCCATGGCTGTCACTGAACCATAGAGCAGGCCGTGAGCACCGACTTTGCGGGCAAAAGTCAACGTCGTGCTGGTCAACTGGTCGGCTGAGGTTTTGGCACTGGCCAGTTCCTGAGCGGCAAGTTTCAGCAAATGCTGCCGTTGACGTTCAATGAGGTTGACGTTGGTCGGCGTGGCTTCGACTGCCAGGCTGCGAGGGAGGAGATAGTTCCGCCCATACCCGGCACGGACGCGCACGATCTGACCGCGGGTTCCAAGGTTTTCAACATCGACTTTCAGTAACAATTCCATCGTGGCCATGACACATCATCCTTACTTTCAGAGCGTCTCGCTTCTGAGAGAATTCGGTCAACTCAATTGACCGACAACCAAGAAATTCACCACCAACCCGGAGCACATTTTAGGAATGAAGAGTTATGAATTATGAATGAGGCTCTGTTGATTGGACATCAGGTCAGGAAATTGCTCCTTCATTCTTCATCCTTCATTCTTATGCCTGTGGCGGGGACCAACTTTGCCGCATCAACGCAGCACAGCTTTACGCATTCGCATCATCCAGATCGGCCTCGTCGCCGCCCCGTGACCGTCGAGTGGTTTTTGACGACCGACGATCCTGAACTTTTTTGGCTCGCTTCAGGTCTTCATCAATCCGCACGGTCAGGTAGCGAATCACTGGATCCAGCACGCGCAACCGACGTTCGGTTTCCGCAATTTCCGCACCGCTTCCTTCGATGGTGAGCAGCACATAATAGCCTTCACGGAAGGTTTGATTTCCTTTGGGAATTTCATACGCCAGCCGCCGCCGGCCCATTTTGTCAGTTTTGGCGACTTTCCCGCCTTTATCACTGATGACATGAGTTAACTGGTTAATAATTTTGTCAATTTCTTCCTCTTCCAGATTGGGAAAGAGAATAAACATCACTTCGAAAATTCGGTTCGAACTCACAACAAAAACTCCTTCTGGATTTAGCTTTTACAGCCAAAGCCTCCGTCCGATGAATATGTCTCGCGAAAAACGGAAGCAAGGGAGGGAGCAAAATCAAATTATGAATTATGAGTTATGAATTATGAAATTTAGCCCGTGTTCAACCCTGATCACGATCAGTTTTTCATAATTCATAATTCATAATTCATAATTCATTCACTTCCCTGATTGAGGAGCAGGTTCCGTTCCCTGCCCGTTAAACTGTGCCATCGCCGGCTCAATGCCTTGAGTGATCCAAAGTTCGACGGCCCGACAACTCTGACTGAGGATGTCTTCAAGCCCTTCGCGCTCGCGGCTGGTAAAAGCCGCCAGGACAAAATCAGCCAGATTACCCACTGGATGCTCAGGCAAAATGCCTATTCGCAGGCGTGAAAACTCCTGAGTGTGTAATCTGGCAATGAGCGATTTCAGCCCGTTGTGCCCACCAGCGCTACCTTTTGGCCGCAACCGGAGCTTGCCAAACGGAAGTGAAATATCATCAACCACCACCATCAAGTCATCAGTCGGGTCTGCCTGATATTTGGTACAGAGCTGAGCCACCGACTGCCCACTCAAATTCATGTAGGTTTGGGGTTTCACCAGTAAAACCGACTCGCCAGCCAATGTGATGCGGCCCGTCAGGGCTTCACATTCGTTGAGTTTCACCGTGCGACCAGCTTCGGCAACCAGTCGGTCAATCACCATGAACCCAACGTTATGGCGTGTGTGGAGGTATTTCTCTCCTGGATTTCCTAACCCGACCAGAATTTTCACAGCTTATTTCAAGTTAAGGAATTATTGCGCACAGGCAGCGCTGACCACCGCTATCTTTTGATGGCTATCACTCAGCAGGCGCACTCCGTTTGGAAGCACCAGATCGCTGGCGAACAACTGATCGCCGATCTTGAGTTTGGTTACCGTGACATCAATGTGGGCTGGGATATCAGCCGGCAAACACTCCACAGTAACTTCGCGCACGCCGTGATCAAGGGTGCCGCCGAGTTTGACCCCTTCAGCGTCGCCAACCAGCCGAATTGACACTTTCACCTTCACTTTGACGGCCAGATCCACCCACAGAAAATCGGCATGGATGACATTTCCCCGAACCGGATGCAACTGCAAATTCTTGATTCGGACGGGTGTTTTTCCTTTTCCGGCAATATCAAGGTAAAAAATTGAGCTTCGTTTTTCTTCCGAACGCAGCAATGCCGCCAACTGACGGGCATTGACCTGGACGGAAACCGCGTCCTGACCACCAGAGTAAACACTTACGGGGACAATCCCTTCGCGTCGCATGCGGCGGGATTCGGTCGAGCCGGTTTTGGTTCGAGGTTCAGCACTCAGCGTGACATCAGAAATCATGACAAAACTACTCCTTACATGCGGCCTGTCTCCGGCGAAGTCCAACAGGTCGTTTAGATAAATAATTTGCTGACCGAAGTTGAGTTATGAATCGATTTAATGGCGTCAGCCAGCAACTTGGCAACACTCAGCGGTTTGATTTTTTGCGCCTCATCCACCACCCGCAAGGGGATGGAATTGGTGACCACTACTTCTTTAATCGGTGACGCCGCAATGCGATCCATCGCGGGGCCTGACAAAACGGCATGGGTACAGCAGGCATAAATGCCCTGGGCCCCTTTTTCCCGCAAGGCACCAGCCACCTGGGTCAGTGAGCCAGCGGTATCAACCATATCGTCCACAATCACCACATTCCGACCATTCACATTGCCAACAATGTTCATCACTTCAACAAAATTGGCACGTTCCTTTTCCCGGCGCTTGTCAGCCAGTGCCAGGTCAACCCCCAACCGCTTGGCATAAGCGCGAGCCCGTTCGACACCACCTGCGTCCGGGGCCACGACCACCAGATCCGGAATATTTTTGTTCGCCAGATATTCCAAAATCACGGGTGCGGCAAAGATGTGATCCACTGGAATATCAAAGAAACCCTGGATTTGACCAGCATGCAGATCCATGGTCAAAACCCGGTCAGCTCCGGCTTCAGTAATCAAATTGGCGACCAGCTTGGCCGAAATTGGCACCCGTGGACGGTCCTTGCGGTCCTTTCGGGCGTAGCCGTAATAGGGGATCACAGCCGTGATTCGGTCAGCCGATGACCGACGGAACGCATCAATCATAATCAGCAGTTCCATCACGTTGGCATCAACCGGTGGACAGGTTGGTTGAACAAGGAAAACGTCAGCCCCACGCACGTTTTCATTAATCTGATAGTTGAATTCTCCGTCACTAAACCGCGTGGTGTTGGCTTCCCCCAAAGGAATGCCCAGATGACGGCAAATTTCTTCAGCCAATGGTCGATTTGCGTTTCCAGAGAAGACCCGCATAAACAGTTGCCACCAAAAAAATCGGCGCCGCGGCCCGGTAACACGTGCCCTTCCAACACAGGCGGTCGAGTTAAAGGGAGGAGCGCCAAAACTCTGACATCACCGTGCCCAGCATTCCTGAGAGAGAGACTCCGTCAGTGTGACTGGGAACGACGACTGTCGCACAGGATAAATTTGGCTGGCGGGCAGGGAGTCGAACCCCGATTCTACGGTCCAAAGCCGCATGTCCTACCATTGGACGACCCGCCAGCAAAGAAGGCAAACTGGTACTTCTTTCAGTGTTTGGAAATTTGGGGATGAGAGAAATAAGCTTGAAATTCAGCGCGGTTGATGGTCCGACAAGGCCACAGGTGCCAGTGGTGGGCTTGTAACTGTCGTTGCGCTGTCTCCAAAGTTTCCCGATTTGGGAAAACCCCAAAAACAGTCGCCCCGCTTCCTGACATTCGGGCACTGAGCGCGCCTGAATCGTTCATTTCCTGCCAGACTCGGGCCACAATCGGGAACTCCTGAAAAACGCTTTCCTCAAGTGTGTTGTACAGAGACTGCAGGTAGGATGGGGGCTGAAAAAAGTAAGCGGGCAGTATACGTACTGAGTCTGGGCTTGTCAACTCGACTTTCAAAAGGCGAAAGATCTTGCCGGTGGGGACTTCCACGCCAGGATTGGCTAAAAGCAGATGTGACCATTCGAAATCAGGTACTGACTCAATCAGGTCACCGCGACCGGTTCCAGCAGCCGTCCCGCCAACCAGGAAAAAAGGAACATCCGCCCCAAGCCCGGCGGCTATGGTGTGCAACTCAGCGGCAGGCAACGATATGCCCCAGAGGTGTTGCAACGCCATCAAGGTCGTCGCGGCATCACTGCTGCCTCCGCCAAGCCCCGCCCCCAATGGAATATTTTTTTCGAGATGAATGCGTACCCCAGCGGCACAGCCAGTTGCGCGCTGGAGTTCCCGGGCGGCCCGCAGCACCAGATTGGTCTCATCCACGGCCAGATCGGGCCGGGAACAGGTAAGGTATATTTCAGATGAATCAAGCCGCTCAAAGGAGAGTTGATCCGCCAGCGAAATGGTCTGAAACAGGGTCAGAAGTTCGTGATATCCATCTGGGCGACGCCCAAGAACCTTGAGAAAGAGATTAATTTTGGCAAATGCCGGATATGTAAAAACAGTCATTGTCGAGTTCGGGGTTGGGGCATAAGCGCCAGGATAGGGAGCAGCGTCCGATCTGGACACGGGGACACGGAGACACGGGGAAAAAACCATTCCCCTGCTCCCAACCAGAGGTCATTCACGCTCCCACCGTTGGAGGGATACTCTCCTTGTCTCCCCAGCTCCTTGTCACACACCGACTCACCTTTCCTTATCCTGGCGCTTATAAGGTTGGGCAGCAAAGGAGGGCGTGGCTCAAAGCAACAGTGCCATTATATCACCCTGTCACCTTGTCAATTTGGTCATCTGATCACCGTTACACCTGAGACGGAGCTGATGGCATCGTCGCTTCTGATTCTGATTCGTCGCTTGAAGCAACATCGTCGTCGTCCTTCTCTTCGGCTGTCCGGGAGGCTTCGATCAATTCTTCTGAATACAACCACTTACCTGGTTTTTGGAGGAATTCAACCCCAAGCCGATGCCGCCCATCCTCATGACTTTTCCGAAGATTGCGAACCAGAGCAATCACATATTCTTCTTCATGCCCGGTTGGCGAAAACAAATGGACCTGATCGCGCAGGGCAAGGCTACGATGTGTCAGCAGGGTGGCACCTTTGGAACTGAGGTTTTCAACCGTGGCCAGTTCAGCAAAAAAGCGGTTGCGGTTGTCATGACCGACCAGAATGATCGGTTTATCAACCACAAACCGTGTGGCTTCCCGAGGTCGGGAAAATGGCGCCGCCTGGGGGAAAACAGTGGGTTGAGCCGCCTGAGGAGGTTCGATTTTTGGTTTGACGATTGGAGCATGAACCGCCTCCCGCAACCGATCCAACCGCGATTGTTCGGCTTGCTTGCCCTCCATAACCTGCCAGAGCAGGAGGTGAATCTCCATGTCATTGATGTTGCTCCACAACAACGCGTACAACTCCGCCAGTGCAGCGTCAAAGTCGCCGGCTTCGAAGTATTCACGCGCTTGCTGAAGATATTTTGGATCGGATTCAGTCATGGGCAGCCAGATGCCAGAGTAAAAAATCAAAAAATACAGTATTGGGTTAAAAGAAGTAACCGCAACGGGCAAAAACACACCTGACAAACATATATCACACGGAAGTCTTTCGGTTGAAAACAGATACCATATCTGAATCCGGAAAAACAGTCTTTTCCCAAACCCACCCCCTGAAACCATCTATTCTGAAACTAAGTCCTCAGGGGTTGAGAATTTTCCAGATTTAATGTTACGATTATAGCTTTCGTAAAAAACGGTCATTCCTGACCGGATTCGCTATTCATTTTCAGACGTTCAAAGTGCCCTGATCACCACGACAGTGCCGGTATTTTTTGTTGATGTTGTCATCCGCGTCCTCACTGCAGCCAATACCAACCTATATCCTGTCAGGATTCCTGGGCAGCGGGAAAACCACGCTGCTGGTCGAATTACTCAGATTTTCACGATTTCAGGGCCGCAAAGTCGCCGTCTTGATGAATGAGTTCGGCGATATCAATATTGATGGCGAATTGCTCACGGGTGAAGGGTTTAGCGTGATCGAACTGAGCGACGGCTGTGTGTGCTGCCAGATTGGCGAAGATTTCATCCAGGCATTTACTGAAGTGGCCCGGCGGTCACCGGAAATGATTTTTGTGGAAGCGACCGGATTGGCCGATCCGGTTGAACTTCTCGATCAAGCCACCATGCCCCATTTGCTCCCATTGATTCACGTGACCAAAATGGTGACGGTGGCGGATCCAAAAACTTTTCCACGGCTTTCAAAGGTGCTTGAAAAAATTGTGCGCCGACAGGTCCAGTTTGCGGATGCGGTGTTTATCAGCAAAACCGATGAAGCCACACCTGACCAGGTTGCTGAAATTCAACGGACCATCACCCACCTCAACCCTCAGGCCCCAATTTGGGCCGGCGTTCAGGGACACGTTCCGGATGATGCCGACTATCGCTGGTTGTTTACTGAAGAAGCCAGCGAAACACTTGCCGCCAAACGGGCAGCGATGCGGGCGGCGGTTGATGCACTCAGCGACGAAGAATACCAAACCCATCGTGATTTCCACACGCTCTCGTGCCGGCTGGTTCGCCCGCTCGAGCGCGAGAAGTTTGAAACATTTTTACGGCATCTGCCCCCCGAAATCTTGCGTGCCAAAGGATTTCTGCGTTTCGTCAATGACCCTCAACTGTGGGTTGTGATGTTTGTAAACGGAGATATTTACCTGCGACCCGCGCAGCTCTCGCCGGCCCCCGAAGAGCATTTGGTTTTTATCGGATCGATGCTGGATCACGCACGCATTGCTTTTGAACTGACGGCTTGTGAGGCAGGACGACGGTCATTGTCACTGGCCGAGCGCCTGACACCACCCGCAGTCACAGAAGCCTGATTTCCCATTGCAGAAGATAGATTGAAGAGAAGGAATTGTATGTCAAACGGCAAAAACCGAAAACCACGACGCAAAGAATCAGGTGCCAAGCAACCTGTGAACGTAGCCCAAATGCTCCAGCAAGGCCAAAAGGCACTCGAAGCTGGTCGCCCGGATGAAGCGCTGGAAGCTTTTGTGACCGCGCTTGAGTTGGATCCAGGCTCAGCCGAAGCCCATTTTCACTTTGGTGCCCTGTTACTTGATTCAGAAGAATTTGAAATTGGACTCGAACACCTGCAGGAAGCCCAGCGCCTGGCCCCTCAGGACGTCCGACCACTGTTGCTGCTCGGTGAGTTCTATCTGGAAGAAGATGAACTGGAGGAGGCGGAGCTGTATTTTCGACGAGCCGTCGGAATTGACCCACAGAACTCGTTCTGTTTCCACTATCTTGGAAACCTGTTGCTTGAACTGGGTCGCTATGAAGAAGCCCATTCCAGCTATGAAAAAGCGGTTGCCCTGAATCCGACCGAAGCCGTTCACCACCTCGGGCTGGGGAGCGTTTATGCCGATCAGGAACGCTTTGACGAAGCTCTGGTGAAGTTTCAGCATGCCTTGACATTAGCCAAGGACGACTGGCGCATCCATCACGATATGGCTGATTTGCTGGTGGCGATGGGACGTCCGGAAGAAGCCCTGCTCCACTATCGCAAAACTCTGGAACTTGATACCTACAACGTTGATGCCCGGTATGGCCTGGGAAACGCCCTGCTCTTGACCAACGACAGTGCTGGAGCAGTTGATGCCTTCAAACAAAGTTTGGAAGATGGGCTCGAAGCCCCACTGGCCTACATTAAATTTGGGATTGCCCTCACGCTCCAACACCGAGCCGAAGAAGCCCGTGAAGCCTTTCTGGAAGCGTTAAACCTGCTGGAAGAAGAGCAGGAAGAAGGCCACGCTCCTGAAACCCACTATGAATTGATCATTGCGGAGTTGGGCACCGGAAACAGCACCAACGCCCAAGATATTGCCGAACAACTGATTACCCACGGTAATCCGGACCCGGCTGCCCTGTCAGAACTGTTAACCGATTTGAAATTGCTGGTTCAATTACCTGGAGCCCAGGACGTCATTCATATTCTCAGCCGCCAAGCTGACCAATTTGTAAATTAAGAGGAAGGTGAGACCCCATGGAAGAACAATCGTCACTTCGCAAACCGTCCGGTAGTCGGTTGCGTGGCCCACGCCGCAAAAAACGCTGCCCATTGCTGGAGGATAAAATTGATTACATTGATTACAAAGATGTGAAATTGCTCAAGCAGTTTGTGAGCGAAAACCAGAAAATCCTGCCCCGCCGTCTGACCGGTGTCAGCGCCGCGATGCAACGTCGGCTGGCGGTTGCCATCAAGCGCGCCAAACAGGTCGCGTTATTGGGCTATAAGTAATACCAGTTTGTCGTCAGTAGTCAGTAGTCAATAGTTCACTAACTCCATTTGATTGAATTGTTTGACTATTTTCTAATACAAGGACTTCATTGCAAATTGGTATAACATTTGGGTCTGGGGCTGAAGGCTTGGAGCTTGGGAAAAGACAAGTTTTCAGTCATTTAGCTCCCGGCAAACCCAAAGATTTCATTCCAAGCTGAAGACTCTGAACAGGTCGAAAAAAGCGAGTGGCGATTCGAAAAAGGAGTGAAGGGAGGTCCCTTCATTCTGGTTTCCGGGTTCGCCCAAACCACTTTGGCGTCGCAACTCGCCTGAGACCGCGACTCACTTGAAAGCCTCCGCAAGGAGGCTTTTTCTTTGGTCGTATTACAACTTTCCCCAAAGAAAAAAGGCAGCGTCCAAATGGACGCTGCCTTTTTGAGACTTCAGGGCCTGGATTGTGAGAACCATGGGCTGAAAGCTGGGCTGAAAAAACTTCTTCAGCCCCTAGCCCTGAGTTTGCGAATCTTCAGCCCATTTTCTTGAGTCCAACCGGGTTTTTAATATTCACCCATGCCGCCGGGCATACCCGCCGGAGCCGCTTTTTTATCTTCAGGCAATTCGGTGATCAGGGCTTCGGTTGTCAGCATCAAGCCAGCGATTGACGCGGCATTCTGCAACGCCGTGCGTACAACTTTGGCTGGATCAATGATTCCGGCCTGCACCAGGTCTTCATACTGTTCGGTGGCCGCGTTGAAGCCAAATGATTCGATTTCGCTGCTCAACACCTTGCTCACCACGACCGCACCTTCCTGGCCGGAATTGGCCACGATTTGACGGAGTGGTTCTTCGAGCGCCCGGCGCACAATCTGCACACCAAAGCGTTCTTCTTCGTCACCATCAACTTTGAAGCTGTCGAGGGCCTGTTGAGCGCGGAGCAGGGTCACGCCGCCGCCTGGAACGATGCCTTCTTCAACCGCCGCACGGGTGGCGTGCATGGCATCTTCAACGCGGGCTTTCTTTTCTTTCAGTTCGGTTTCAGTGGCCGCACCCACTTTGATCACCGCCACGCCGCCGACCAGTTTCGCGAGCCGTTCTTGCAGTTTTTCGCGATCATAGTCAGAGGTCGTATTTTCGATCTGAGCACGAATCTGCTCGACACGGGCTTTGATGTCTTTGTCTTTGCCAGCGCCTTCGACGATGGTGGTGTTGTCTTTGTCAACCGTCACGCGCTTGGCGCGGCCCAGGTCTTCCAGTTTGACGTTTTCGAGCTTGATGCCGAGGTCTTCGCTGATCACTTTGCCACCAGTCAGCACCGCAATGTCTTCGAGCATCGCTTTGCGACGATCACCAAAGCCAGGGGCTTTCACCGCACACACCTGGAGGGTGCCACGCAGCTTGTTGACCACCAGCGTGGCCAGCGCTTCGCCGTCCACATCTTCAGCAATGATCACCAGCGGTTTGCCCTGACGAGCCACCTGCTCCAGCACTGGGAGCAGATCTTTCATGGAGCTGATTTTCTTTTCATGGAGCAAAAGCATCGCGTTTTCCAGTGACGCTTCCATCCGTTCCGGATCCGTCACGAAATATGGTGACAGATAGCCGCGATCAAACTGCATCCCTTCAACAACTTCGAGGGTGGTTTCGAGTGATTTTGACTCTTCAACCGTGATGACACCATCTTTGCCCACTTTTTCCATGGCTGAAGCAATAATTTCCCCAATCAGCTTGTCGCCGTTGGCTGAAATCGTTCCAACCTGAGCAATCGCATCACCTTTGACCACTGGCTTGGCCATGTCTTTGATTTTGGCCACGGCCACTTCGACGGCCCGTTCAATCCCACGCTTGAGGGACATTGGGTTGTGGCCAGCCGCCACCAGTTTGGCGCCTTCGCGGAAAATTGCCTGCGCAAGCACCGTCGCAGTGGTGGTGCCATCACCGGCAACATCCGAAGTCTTTGACGCCACTTCGCGCACCATCTGGGCGCCGGCGTTTTCCATATTGTCTTTGAGGTCAATTTCTTTCGCCACGGTCACACCATCTTTGGTGATGGTTGGACTGCCAAATTTCTTTTCAATGACAACATTGCGGCCCTTTGGACCGAGGGTCACTTTTACAGCATCGGCGAGTTGGTTGACGCCACGCAGAATTGCCTGACGTGACTCTTCTCCGTGAATCACTAGCTTGGCCATTGTAACTTGCTCCTTTTACGATAAGACAAATAAGTATTTATTAAGAAATAAACGACCCGGAAACGACTCAGACCAGCGCGGGCGCCGGCCTGGAATGGGTGCAACAGGAAAACTAAGCGGATTGACCCAGCGTGGCCCCTTCGATCACGCCCAAGATTTCATCTTCGCGCATGATGAGGAACTCTTCGCCATCAACTTTGATTTCTGATCCGGAGTACTTGCCGAACAACACCCGGTCGCCAGCTTTGACATCCAACGGGATACGGGTGCCGTCTTCTCTGACTTTGCCCCCGCCAACGGCGATCACATCGCCTTCCTGGGGTTTTTCTTTCGCTGTGTCCGGGATAATGATCCCACCGCGAATTTGTTCGCCTTCTTCACGGCGTTTGACAATGATGCGATCATAGAGCGGACGAATCTTGCTTGACATAGGCGTTAATGCAATCTCCTTGATTTCATTGAATTTAGCGTATGAGTGTTAGCACTCTCAGTAGGTGACTGCTAAAATACACAAAGAGCCCCAACCTTGTCAAGAGGTTCCACGGCTGACTTTTCCGACTTCACCCCAGATCCTGGTTCCCAGTTCCAGAGTTTCCCCTCCTGATGGTCAAGGCCACTTTTACTGCCAGTCTCTCCCTCCAGACCTTCTCGTGCACGCTTTTTCTTCCGTCAGGAAACAAAACCTGTTCCCTTTCCGCTAAATAATTGTGTAAGATTAGGCATTCACACTTTAGAGAAGACCTTACAGCCTTCCCGCCGTTGATGACGGCCTGGTTTACCTACCTGGAAACGATTTGTTGACGACGTATCGCTTGCCCACAACCACATCCAGGTACCTTCTTGAAAGGGTTCACACTATGAAGATACTTCACACACTGCGTTCAAGCGCAAAAGCCCTGGCAATAGTGCTGGGGATCGTATGGATCGGCGCTCTGCTGATAATTCCATCCATCTCAATCTTTCAGATACCGCCGGTGATGGCGGCGCCAGTCCTTCAGCAGCCCCAGCTTCCGACTGGTTTTATTCAAACAACGGTCGCCACTGACTTTGGCGGATATCCAACCTGCATGGCAATTGCCCCGGATGGCCGAGTTTTTGTTTGCCTCCAGAATGGAACTATTCGAGTTGTCAAAAATGGAAGCCTGCTGACATCTCCATTTGCGACCTTTACGGTTAATCTGTCTTTTGAACAGGGACTGATTGGAATCGCCTTTGATCCAAATTTTGCAACCAACCAGTTTGTTTACGTTCATTACACATCCCCAACCCCAACCGTTCATAGTCGAATTAGCCGGGTGACGGCCAGTGGCGATGTGATGGTTCCAGGAAGTGAAGTTGCCCTTTTGAATTTGCCCACTATCTTCTCTGGGGTCCATACAGGGGGTGAAATTGCCTTCGGTTCAGATGGAAAGCTCTATATCGGGCTGGGTGAGGATGCCAATCCCTCCCAGGCTCAAAATTTGACCACCCCCTTTGGCAAAATTCTCCGCATCAACCCAGATGGGACAATCCCAGCGGATAACCCTTTCTTTGCAACCACCACGGGTATCAATCAGGCAATTTGGGCCTATGGGCTACGAAACCCATTTTCCTTTGCCTTTCAGCCTGGAACCGGACGGATGCACATCAACGACGTCGGTCAGGATTCCTGGGAAGAAATTAACCTTGGGCTGGCAGGAGCAAACTATGGGTGGCCGGCAACCGAAGGACAAACCACCAATCCAGAGTTCCAAAGCCCGATCTTTGCCTATGCTCATAACACAAACAACCCACCGCCGTATGGTTGTGCCATTGTGGGCGCTGCTTTTTATAATCCCACAACTGTCCGATTTCCAACAACTTATGTTGGACGGTACTTTTTTTCGGATTTTTGTACCCAGTGGATCTATTCCCTGACACCTCAAGGTACAGTGATTGAATTTCAAACCGGAATTCCTGGCCCGGTTGATCTGGCCGTTGGACATGATGGTCGCCTGTATGTCCTCGCCACCGCAAACGGAGGCACGCTTCTGGTGATTGATTATAATGGTGGGGCGCCGGTCATTACCCAACACCCGACCAATCAGACAGCCGGTATCAACCAAACAGCACGATTTCAGGTCGCCGCGACTGGTATTCAACTGAAATACCAGTGGCAGCGCAATGGTGTGCCCATTTCAGGAGCTACTTCCAGTACTTACACCACCCCTCTGCTAAGACTCCAAGACAATGGAGCACAATATCGGTGTGTCGTTTTCAACCAGGTTGGGACACAAACAAGTACTGCGGCGACGCTCACGGTTTTGAGCACGCTCCAGACCGTCTTTGCAACGGCTGATGCCTATGTGCGAAACGGTACGTTTGCCAGTTCGAATTATGGAGGGTCAAGAACCTTGTATGTATCATCTTCAACGATGGCTGGGGGAAGTCGTCAGACATACCTGAAATTTGATGTTCGCAGCATCACCACCCCCATTACTTCAGCCAAACTCCGCATTTACGGAAGACTGAGCGGCAACCAGCAATCCAATATTCCAGCACAGCTTTTCGGAGTCGCCAACAATACCTGGGTTGAACAATCCATTACCTGGAATAATCGTCCCCCGGCTGGGAGTAATGCGTTTGCCTCCCTGATATTTCCCAATGCAACTGAACAATGGATCGAAGCCGATGTCACATCCTATGTTCGGTCTCAGGTTCAAAATGGAAAAACCATATTCAGTATGGTACTTTCGACCTCAACCAACTCAACCGTAATCCCACAATTGAATTCGCGTGAAACAACCAATACCCGTCCACAACTGGTGATTACCACCCAGTAACTGATAGAGAGTTCAAGCTTTTGCAGGCATAAAGCTTTGACCCAAGGAATGCCGTCCATAAGCTCACGCAAGCTCAAGCTTGAACTCTGAACTGAAATCATCTTCTGGATCTATAGAATTTCAGATAAAGAAACCACGGAAGACACAGAAAATAAATCCAAATTCTTCAATGAGTTATGAAACTTCAAAAAATAGAAACTCAGGAGATATTTATCTGAACAGCTATACCCTGGCTTTGGATTGAGTAACGGGCCTTGTGCTCTGTGGTGTTCAAGGTGGCAAGGGTTCAGGAGGCAACCTGGCTGTTTCTCCAGAAAAACCTGGAAAAACTAAACAATTTTCCGGCATTGTTTTTTCCATCCAAATACTTTCATCTGTATAATCGCCGGCATCGTGCCTGTCCAGGCACTCAAATCCCCCCAATCAGCTCCCCGTCCCGCACCAGGAATTCGATGTCCGCCCGAAGTCCTGTTACAGTCACACTCACAGTGTGTGAAATTTCTTGCTTATCGCCATGAAAGGGTGAACCCGATATGTCTCCCTGGAAGTTTGCGTCGCTCCCTCGTCGTGCAACCTGGATGTTTTCTGTGGTTGGGTTGTTGATTTTTCTGGCTGGGAATCTGGCCCTGCTCCGTTCACAGGCATCCGCACCATCTCCCGTTCAAGAAGTAAATCTGCCTGCCAATTTTTCACAAACGCTGGTGGTCAGTGGGATTTCAAACCCAACCACCATGGATTTTGCCCCAGATGGCCGCCTGTTTGTTTGCCAGCAGAACGGCAACCTCCGGGTCATTAAAGATGACATCTTATTGACCACACCATTCCTCACGGTGACGGTGAGTTCAGCGGGGGAACGCGGGTTGATCGGCCTTACATTTGACCCAAATTTTGCCGTCAACCGATTTGTTTATGTGTACTACACCGCCACATCGCCCACTATTCACAATCGGATCAGTCGCTTTACCGCCAATGGCGACGTAGCGGTTCCAGGCAGTGAGCGGATACTGGTTGACTTGCCGGCCACCACCAACACCAACCACAACGGTGGGGCGCTCCATTTCGGGCCGGATGGCAAGTTATATATTGCGGTCGGAGAGGATGGCGTTCCAAGCCGGGCTCAGGATCTGGCCAATCCCTTTGGGAAAATTCTGCGGATCAATGCTGACGGGACGATTCCAACCGATAACCCATTTTTTAACTCCACCACGGGCATCAGCCGGGCCATTTGGGCCTATGGTTTGCGCAATCCGTTTACCTTTGGGTTTCAGCCAGGATCGGTCCGCATGTTTATCAATGATGTCGGGCAAAACACCTGGGAAGAAATCAACGATGGGATTGTCGGGTCTAATTATGGATGGCCAACCACGGAAGGCGCCACCACCAATCCGCTCTTCCGAAGCCCGATTTACGCCTACCCGCATGGGGCTGGGACGTTTTCCGGATGTTCGATTATCGGGTCAACCTTTTACAATCCAACCACAGTCCGATTTCCACAACAGTATGTCGGAAGCTACTTCTTTGCAGATTACTGCAGTGGGTGGATCAATCGTCTGGATACCCAAAATGGCAATCAGGTCACGAATTTCCATACTGGATTTAGTTCAGCCGTTGATGTGAGGACCTCTGACGATGGTCGCCTCTATGTGCTCACACGCGGGAACGGCGGCGCGGTCTATCGAATTGACTACAATGGACCAACCCAGGCACCACAAATTACCCAGCAACCAGCCAGTCAAACAGTTGCCGTTGGTCAAACAGCCACGTTTACCGTCACGGCCAGTGGCCAGCAGTTGAGTTATCAGTGGCAGAAAAACAGTGCCAATATCTCGGGGGCGATCAATGCCAGTTATACCACCCCGGTCACCACGCTCCAGGACAACAATGCACAATTTCGATGTGTGGTTTCCAACGCCGCTGGTACGGCAACCAGTGACCCAGCCACTTTAACTGTCGTCAACAGCCAGCCGCCATCACCAACCATTGTGACTCCGACTGTCGGAGCGCTCTATACTGGCGGAGATACTATTTTCTATTCCGGCACCGCAACTGACCCGGATGAAGGCACGCTGGCCGGGAGCGCCTTTACGTGGTGGGTTGATTTTCATCACGATACCCACACCCATCCCCACGTACTGCCAACCACCGGTTCAACCTCAGGTTCATTTGTGATTCCAACCGGTGGTGAAACGGCCAGCAATGTCTGGTATCGGATTTACCTGAGAGTCACTGACGCAACTGGGCTTTCAACCACTGTCTTTCGCGAGATCTTTCCACGAACCGCCACGATCACACTGGCTTCAAATCCGTCTGGATTGGCGTTGACGCTTGATGGGCAACCGGTCACAGCGCCATTCAACTTTGTTGGCGTCGCCGGAATTACACGCACCCTCGGGGTGGTTTCACCGCAAACCGTGGGAGGAACACAATATCAGTTTGTTTCCTGGTCAAATGGCGGGGCGGCAACCCAAAACATTTCAACACCATTGATCAACACGACCTATACCGCCAGCTTCCAGGCAGTGCCACAGTCACCAACCATTACAACCCACCCGGCGAACCAGACCGTTTCAGTTGGACAGCCGGCCACCTTCACCGTTGTGGCCACGGGAACACCGTCACCGAGCTATCAGTGGCAACGCAACAGTGTCAACATCAATGGAGCAACCTCTGCAAGTTATACACTGGCTTCGACATCCGTGAGTGATAACGGGGCTCAGTTCCGCTGTGTGGTTTCAAATTCACAGGGTTTAGCCACCAGCAATCAAGCCACGTTAACCGTGGTGAGCGGGCCGCAGACATTTGCCATCTCGTCGGATGCGTATGTTCGAAATGGGTCATTTGCAAATGCCAATTATGGTCGCGTCAACGCCCTGTATGCCAATAACAGCAATTCGGCGGGTGCCGCACGGGTTTCTTACCTGCAGGTGACACTCCAAAACGTTTCGCCAACCTTTACCTCAGCCAAATTGCGGGTTTACGGCAGATTGCTCAACTCGCTTCAGCGCAACGTCGGTGTTTCAGTCTATCCAGTTGCCAGCACCACCTGGCAAGAAACAACCATCACCTGGAACAATCGCCCGGCGGCTGGTGCCACGGCACTTGGGTCGGCTACGATTGTGAATAACCAGTTCCGCTGGTATGAATTAGACGTAACCAGCTATGTTCGGTCAGAACTCCAGGCTGGACGGTCAACCATCAGCCTGATGCTTGCCATTCCAGTGCTAAACACCAAAACCTACCCCACCTTTAATTCACGCGAAGCCTTGACCAACCGTCCAGAAATTGTGGTGACCTTTTAGAATTCGGGTTCAGGGTTCAGGGTTCAGGGTTCAGGGTTCAGGGTTCAGGGTTCAGGGTTCAGGGTTCAGGGTTCAGGGTTCAGGGTTCAGGGTTTTCGAAATTGAGATAAAAACCCAAACCCCGCACGATCAGATTTTGATCGTGCGGGGTTTGGGTATTTTCCCGTGATGTCATGTTTCATTCAATTCCGGGATTTCAGGTCAGGTCATCTTCGCTCCTTATGTCCTTTTACTGAAAGCTAAATCATTGAAAAAATTGTATTTCCCTGAACCCTGAACCCAATACCCTGAACCCTAACTGGTATTACTTTCCCGCTGGCTTTACACCCGTAGTTTGGCGGCAGCGGCAATCGTGTTGAGCGACGCGAACGAAGATTGCACCGTCGAGGTCATCCGCCCAAGTTGCACCAACTGGTTGACGGCATTACTGATCGCACCGTCTTTTTCGTCGCAAACAGCACATCGGGTACAGGCATCAGCCGCCGGACAGGGTGGTGTGGTCCGCGAAGCCACCGCCCGGTTGTATTCCTTGAGCAAGAATTCGCGGCTCAGGCCGTTGTCAATCATATCTGAAGCCAGGATCTCATCCACTCCCTTGCGACGCAACGTGTAGAAATCAATATCCAGATCCGTCATTCGCAGCGCCTGTTTAAAGTTTCGCAGCCGGTCGTTTTCAATCAGGAATTGCGAGAGTCGCCGATCTCCAAGGCTGAGCATGGTCTGCTGATAGGCAATGCGGGACGACATGGCGCGGACTTCCACATTTTTGATTTTGGGCAACTCACGGGTCAGGTACTGGATTTTCTTGTCCAGTTGTTTTTCAGGAATCATCGGCTCCCACTGGAGCGGGGTATGCGGCTTTGGCACAAACCCATTGAGCGATACCACCACCCGGCCAACCCGACCAAAGCGACGGCCTTCATCCACCATCAATTGTCGGACACGCCGGGTGAGATCCACAATCGCTTCGATATCCTCCTGCTCTTCGGTCGGAAGTCCAACCATCATATAGAGTTTCAGGTTCAGGATACCGCGATTGAAAATGCGCTGGCAGATATCCAGGATTTCCTCATCGGTCAGGTTCTTGTTAATGGCCCGGCGCAACCGGTAAGACCCGGTTTCCGGGGCCACCGCAATTGTCTGGTCACAGCTTTCAACCAGGGCATCGAGTAATTCATCGGTAATCTGATCAAGCCGGAGACTGGAAACCGAAATTCGGTACTCCATTTCCCGCAAGCCGCCGAGCAACGTGGTGATTTCCGGATGGTCACACACCGCCGTGGCAACCAGACCGATTTCGTCCGTATGCGGACGGGCACGTGATGCCCGGTCGAGCAGATTTTCAGCCGCAAACACACGCGGCGGCAAATAACTAAACCCTGCCCAGCAAAACCGGCACCCCATTGAGCAACCACGCGAAATTTCCATCATAAACCGGTTGGACATTTCGGTGTGCGGCGTCAGGATGAGCGATTCAGGAACGAAATTGACATATTCCGGCGCATCCTTGATTTTTGATTCCTGTTTGCGCATCGCCGCTCGAACCCGGAGGACCCGCCGCGGCGCCCGTCCTTTGGGAACAATGTCTGCAATCGTGCCATCGTCGTTGTACTCGACATCATAAAAAGACGGCACATAAAACCCTGGTTCATAGCTCAATCGTTCGAGCAACTCGGCTCGTGACGAAGATTGCTCAATAAATTCAACCAGTTGCGGGACCAGGCCCTCGCCTTCGCCGACACAGACCACGTCCACGAAATCAGCAATCGGCTCTGGATTCAAAAACGTAGCAGCCCCGCCGACCACAATG
Source organism: Acidobacteriota bacterium (assembly GCA_016208495.1). NCBI lineage: Bacteria > Pseudomonadati > Acidobacteriota > Acidobacteriota bacterium. Next base: position 91,673 of record JACQXX010000083.1, read on the forward strand.
AGCGGGTCACTCTCGGTTCGCTCTTCACGCAAAACCGGGATTCCAGCCAGCCGAAGCATGGTTGGCACATTGAGGTAATCGGTTTCAAAGGAGATTGAAAAGGCCAGAACGTCAAATTCGTTGACTGGAGTCTGGGATTCAAGCGTCACTAGCGGCAGACGAGCACGCTCCATATCCTCCAAAATATCACGATCTGGCAGAAAGGCACGTTCACAGGTGACCGTTTCATAGAGGTTAAAGAGCTTGTAAACCGCCTGAAACCCAAGGTTTGACATGGCAATGTAGTAGGTATTGGCATAGGCCAGCGCCACATTCAGCCCCAGGCCAAGCGGCTTGCGCAGGGTGCCGGTTTCACTTTTGAGGAGCTGCTGGTGATGTTCCCGAACTCGATGAGACATAAAATCTAAGAATAAAGAATGTGGTTAGTGGTTAGTGGTTAGTACTACAGTGAGGTTTTGGTTTTGAATCTTGGGTTTGAGCCCAGGAACTGGGCTCCGAGCCGTTACCTACTTCGCAGGCTAAAACTCCAGACTTCGTTGTAGTATTAGTGTTTAGAAATCAATGCTTTCGAAGAAGAACCAAAAGCTAACCACTAACCACTAAATGGTTTCTTCATTCTTCATTCAAAAGGGGTTATGCCCGGCGCAGGTAATACAGCTCCAGGGCTTTGACCGTGTTTTGCAAGATCAACCGGATGTCGGCGCCTTCACGGCCACCTTCTTTGGGATCAGTGTTGAGTTTGCAGCTTACAGTTCCTTCGGCATCCATCAAACAATCCACGTTGCCGTCTTTGGTTTTCACTTCAACCAACCCGCCCAACACATCCTGATTGATGACAACAACATAGTCCAAGGAGCCAAATGAATAGATCAATTCATCACCCGCCCGATGGGGCGAGGTGCGATGATCCTGCCAGAGGCGCACAATGGATTCATACAAGGCTTTCAGCTCCGCAGCGTACTCGCCCGTGAACAAACAGTCAGCCGTTGATTCTTTGGCCACAACCACTTTCCTTTTTTGATTGAAATGACTCAGTGAAAAACTGACTTGAGTGAAGGATCAGACATTATCTTGGTTTCACCTGATCTGAACAAGCTCAATCTGCAACTTCGTGTGGCCAAACCTTCGAATCCCGCGGCTGAGCCTGATGCAGCAGCGCCTGGAAGCGGGCTTCGTTCCCGGTTTGAATCGCCAATTCAATTGCGTCTTTCCACAATTGAAGCTCCGGATTGGTGTCAGCCGGGATTGATTTGAGCAACCGGCGCAAGGCGGTCACTTCAAAAATCTCAAGGCTGGCCAGTTCGTTGAGAAATGGCCTCAGGATTTCGAACGCCCCCGCCGAAAGCGCCAGATCTTCGGGTTCACCCATCACAAGTTGCACCGGAGCCGCGCTTTGCTGAGCGCGGGCGACGTTGGGCAACACCATCCAAAACAAAGCACCTTTGCTGATTTCAGATTCAACCCCGATAGTGCCGCCATGGGCTTCAATTGCCAGTTTGCAAAAGGCCAACCCTAAACCCGTTGACCGGACGCTGCCTGACGCCCGGGCCTGAACCTGACCATAGGGCTCGAAAATCAGCGCCTGTTTTTCCTTTGGGATCCCTTCGCCGCTATCCTGAATCGTGAGCCGGAGTCTGTCAGTTGTTTCCAGCACTCCTTTCAACGTAATTGTCCCACCAACCGGCGTGAATTTAATCGCATTGGTCAGTAAGTTGACGATAACGCGGCGCAAAATGGCTTCATCCACCTGAACTTCAAGTGTTTCATCAACTTCGATTTCAAAAACCTGGCCTTTGTTTTTGCGCAAAAAGTCAACGTCATCAATGGCTTGATGAAAAATATCTGCCAGCCGGCACACCTGACGATTAAGTTCAAATTTGGCATCTTGAAATTTCTGAACGTCCAGAATATTGAGCACCAGATAGAGCATTTGCGTGGCAAACCGCTTGATCTGCTGCAGCCTTTGTTCGAGTGGCTTGTCAATACCGTCGTGCAAAATCGCGCTCAAGGGGTTTTTCAAATCATGCACGATCATGCTCATCATGGCCTGTTTATACCGGTCCAGTTCCATCAGCTTTTGATTGGCTTGACTGAGTTCGAGCGTGCGTTCCTGGACCTGCGTTTCAAGCACCACCCGTTGGCGCTCTGAAATGACCAGTCGAATCACGGGTACCGCCAGCAAAATCAAAATGCCGGTAGTGTAAAAAATCAGCCTTGCCCACCAGGTTTTCCACCAGGGAGGCAAAATCACGACTTTTAACATTGGGCCGGCTTCATTCCAGACCCCATCATTGTTGGCGGCTTTGACCCGAAAGGTATATTCGCCATGTTCGAGATTGGTAAACGTGGCACGCCGGTTTTTAGCATCCGTAACAATCCAGTCGTTGTACAACCCTTCAAGCTTATAGGCATACTGGTTGTCTTCGGGCTGTTTGAAATTGAGCGCGCTAAACTCAATGGTAAATAGATTATCCGTATGCCGCAGCACCAGTGTTTCCAGCAGATTGATCTGAGTTGGAAGTGTTGAGTGGGCACGGATTGGCTGAATTTGATTTCCCAACAAAAATTCGGTCAAAACCACAGATGGCGGCATCGGATTTTGAGTAACTTCCTCTGGGCGAAATGAAACAACTCCTTCCGGAGTGCCGAAATACAACCTGCCGCCTTTTCCAAAGCAGACAACCCCGCGATCCAGCAATTCGTGAGGTAAACCGTCATTTTTTCCAAATCGCAGCGTGTGTCCGGTCCGTGGGTCAAATCGAAATAGTCCCTTGATGGTTCCAACCCATAAAGTTCTGGAAACATCCTCCACAACGGACATAATCGCAAACTCCGCCAGACCGGTTTCAACCGGCACCCGACTCAGTTTCCCGGTTGCCGGGTCAATCCAGCAGAGCCCGGCACGAGTTCCAACCCAGATCAACCCGGTTGATGCCCGGTACAAACAATCAATAAATTCATGGTTGATGCTGGCTGGATTATTTGGATCGTGCAGATATCGGGTCATCTGTCCAGTGGAGAGATCAAGCCGGTTTAGCCCGGAACCAGTGCCAACCCAAATAGTTCCATCCGGCCCTTCAGCCAGGGCTTCGATCATGTCGGAGCTGAGGGAATTGGGATCATCTGGACGGTGACGATAGGCCGTGAACACCGCTTTGGGCTGATCAGAGGTGGAGTCAGCCAGTGCATACAGGCCCTGATACGTGCCGACCCAGATCGTCCCGCGCGCATCTTCGAGTAAGGCCAAAATAGCATTGTTTCCAAGACTTTGTGGATCTTTTGGATCACGACGGTAATTGGTAAACACCGTCCGGTTCGATTGGTATCGTCCGAGAAAGAGCCCGCTGCTAATCGTACCGACCCACAGCCTGCCGCGTGAATCAGTGATGAGGGTTGAAATATCGTCAGCCTGTAAGGCAGTTGGGTCGCCAGGTTTGGGCTGGTAGCGAATATAGCCCGGTTGAGAGAAGGTATCGGCTGCTGGGACAATCTTTGTCAGACCAGAACCGCCAACCCAGATTGACCCATCTGGATCTTCCGCCACGCCCGTCACAAATCCTTCGGGGAGGCTCGGGACGTCGCCAGGATGATGGCGATACAGATGAAAAGCTGATTTTGCTGGATCGTATTTCAGCAAACCACCTTCCAGATTCGCAATCCAGATCAATCCCTGTTGATCCTGACACATGGCCATTGAGGTACCAGAGGTCGGGCTAAACGGATTGCCAGGGTCAGATACCAAACTTAAAAAGCGGGGGTTTGGCAGATCCCGTTCATCCCGACGCAGGCAGCACACACCTTGATCCCGACAGCAAAGCCAGAGATTCCCCTGGGCATCTTCGGACAGATCAAAAACCACGTCCACTTCAAGCCCGGTGTTTCGGGTCGCGTCATAAGGAAACTGAATGAAGGCCGGCTGCGCTTTGGACAATTCGGTCGCTGGAATTTTCGAAAGCCCTCCGCCACCCCAGGTGCCAATCCAGAGGTTTCCCTCCCGATCAAGCAAAAAGCTATAGATTTCATTATCCGGCAGGCTGGTGGGTACGCTGGCATCGTGCAGAAAGCGCTCAAACCGTGGTGGATTTTCAGAAATCATCCGGTTCAGCCCCAGTCGTGTGCCAACCCATAACGTCCCGGCCTGGTCCCGAACAATAGACGTCACCCGGCTGTGGCTCAGGCTGTCCGGATTTTTCGGATCGGCTCGAAATGATGTAAACCGAATACTTTCAACGGTTTTACCATCCCAGACAATTTTATCAAGCCCACCAACGTTCCCAATCCACAACGCACCTTGCGGGTCTTCATACAACTGGTAAATCCGGTTATCACTTAACCCGCTTGATTGAGTTGGATCCGGCTGAAAAACGTGAAAGGTCTCGGTATAGCGGTCAAAGAGATGTAACCCGCCATTTTTGGTGCCAACCCAGACGTTTCCGTGACGGTCTTCAAACAAAGTAGTGATTGAACCATCCTGTAAGCTCTTTTTCTTTTTGGGGTTTGGGAGAAAAACCTTGAAAGTGTATCCATCATAGCGGTTCAGGCCGCTTTCCGTTCCCACCCACAAATATCCGACATGATCGCGGAGCACGCAGGTCACAATCTGGCTGGAAAGCCCCTGGTCAACTCCAAACCGGTCAAACCGAAAAGCAACGAGCTGAGCCTGGACGGTGAGGGGAAGCAGCAAAAATACCAGGTAGAAACTGGTCAGGTAAAAAGTGAATGAACACACCATTTCCCAGGTCCGATCAACCGGGGCCATCACAAAGCGCATTTGAACAGTCTGGTTGGCCATAGAAAAACCTTCTGAAGCGGGAGCCGTCAAATAATACCGAATGATGAAGGGTCAACACGGAACTATAAAAAAGCTAAATATCTGTTTATCAATCAGATAGCTATTTCATAATTCATCATTCATCGTTCATAACTTTCGACAGAAGGAAACCGGCTAACCAGCCACAACCCGGTTGCGGCCAAGCCGTTTGGCCTGATAGAGGAATTCGTCAACTCGGTTGGTAAGCGAAGCCAGTGTTTCGGAACCCTGATATTCGGTGACCCCAAAACTTGCCGAAATCAGACCGACTTGATCCACTGGCGTCGAAGCCAGTTTTTCTCTGAGTTTTTCGGCAATTTCACTTCCGATGGGAAGCCGTGTCCGCTGCAGGAGCGCCATAAATTCTTCGCCGCCCCACCGGGCAATTGTGTCACTGGTCCGAAGCGATGATTGAATGGTTGCAGCCACATGCTGGAGGACTCGATCCCCCATGTCGTGGCCAAACTGATCATTAATCCCTTTAAAATGATCAATATCCAGCATCACCAGGGTAAATGGTGACTGATAGCGTTCGGCCACTTTCATTTGCTCTTCGACCACGACCATAAACTTCCGCCGGTTGGAAATCCCGGTCAGCGGATCAGTCGTGGACAAACGAACCAGTTCGGTATTGGCGGCTTCCAACGCCGCTTTCTGAGCTTCGAGTTTTTGGTTTTGGACTTTGATGATGCGGTAGGATTCAGCGAGTTTGAGAATCGTGCCAACGCGGGCTTCGAGTTCGGTGGCGTCAATTGGTTTGCGGATGTAGTCAACGGCGCCAGCTTCGAGGACGGTTTTGAGGTTGGTTGAGGTGGTCATCACTCCCGTGCACATCATCACGGGAATATCCATGGTCGCAGAATCAGCTTTGAGGCGACGAATCAGCTCCAACCCGTCCATTTGCGGCATTTCCCAATCAGTAATAATCAAATCAGGTATTCGCTGATGGGCAATGTGCAAGGCCGTTGGTCCATCCAGCGATTGAAAAACCTCAAACTGGCTGTAGTAGCGCTCAAACAGAGCCACCAAAACCACGAGGATATGGGGATCATCGTCAACAATAAGGACTTTTCGCTTTTCCATACAGGTGTCCCGGCAGGTGATGAGGATGGGACTTGTGGGAAGTGTGCGCACGAACGTGAGTGGATTGTTCACGAAAACCGGCATGGAGCAAAGCCTTTTTTCCTGGTATTTTCAGCCATCATTCTTCAACCCGTTGTCTTCAATCCGCACGGCTTTCTCAATGGTATCCATAATCACCTGGGCAATTTCGGATTCGGCATGCACATCGCGCAGGTAGAGACCCATACACGACATGGTCGCCTCCATTAACATTGGGGCTTCACGCGGTCCAATCAGGTCAATGCGTGAAATGATGCTGGGTAACTCCAGGTGTTCCAACACTTTCCGGCATAATGAAACTTCGGCTTCATTTGGTTCAGCCCGAATAATGGTGGCGCCATGTGAAAAATTCGACCGAAAATCGCCTTCGTGTGGGCGTTTTAAAATGGCGTAGGCGGCGTCTTGAAACGTCATCATGACGGACCGTTCGCCCTGAGCAATTCCTGGAATAAACTCCTGAACCAGTACTTCCCCGTCAGTGAAGAGAAATTGCTCAACCTGAGCCACTGATCCGCCGGGAAACCGTTCAATACCAAACCCGCCAAATCCCTGGACCGGCTTGATGACATAGCCTTGTGGAAGCTGCTTCCCGATTTCTTCGATTTCAGCCAGTGATCTCGCCAGATAGGTTGCAGGCATCGGAACACCCGCTGAAAACAATTTGACCAGATATCGCTTGCTTTCCAGGTCCGAAATAACTGTTTCCACCGGGTTGATGACCTTGGTCCGACTCAACTGTTTCAAAAGCTGAAGCCGCTCACAAATCGTGCCTCGAAAATCGTGCGCCCGTTGCGAACTTCCGACACCACGCACAAAAATCACATCCACCGTCTCGTCAATTGGCACCTGTTCGAGCCGTTCTCCGGTTAAAAGATTATGAATCTGGCGAAAAGTTAACTCTGGCGTGATGTCCTGCCAGGTGAAGTTAAACACGTCAAAGCGCCCATCCCGGTGCATTTCCAGGACCAATGCGGCTTCCTCATCGCCGAAGTCGTCATAATTCCCCCACCCAAAGGTCACTTCAGGGTTAATCGGGGAAGCAAAAGTATTATCAGAGTACATCAAGGCAACGCGAATTTTGGGAGGCATATAAAAGTGAGTAGTGAGTAGTCAGTAAGTCAGTAAGTCAGGAGTCAATCCGAAAGCAAGTGGCTCAGTTTTGAATCGAACGTATGTTCTGTCAACCATAAAAAACCAGGGTAAATTGTGGGGTTCAAGTCTTGAACCAAGCCCAATGACTGTCAACGCCTAAAAATAGAAGCGAGTAGCAAGCTGGGGAAATTGACTGCTCGCTACTCGCTACTCGCTACTCGCTCTTTTAGGGCCTATGGGTTGGACGGTGCACTCCGCTCGGGACGATACGGCGCCCCCATGTATTTCTGGGCCAGATCCTGCACATTGTCCGGGTTGTCCCCAAGTTTTTGAACTTTGTCGTATTCGGCCACCGCACGGTCACGTTGCCCGGCGGCATCATAGGCCATGCCTTTGTAGAGCAGTGACCAGACTTCGAGCCACGACGGCAGCAAATCGCCATTGTAGGCTTCATCAAAGGCATCAATCGCCCGCTGAAAGTTTTGCTGCTTCATATAGAGCAGGCCCAAATTGTAGTAGGCCCAACTGCTACGGCGATTGAGTTTAACGGCGGCTTCAAATTGCTGTTGGGCTTCAGCGTATTCTTCCTGCTCCATGTGCTGGATACCACGTCGCACCACCACGGCCACGCGAACTTCTTCAGACGTGCGCAGGAGCTTGCTATCTGGATCAATGACCAGATTTCCCGGTTCGGTATTGACCTTGAGCGTAAAATCAACCGACTTGCCATTGATTTGCACCTGGGTGCGCTCAATCCCGCCTTTTGATTCCAGTTCAATGTCGAGTGGGAATCGAAGTGTTTCCAGATCCTGCTCAATGGTTCCTCGAAGCCGGTAGCTTCCATCTTTGAGCCGAAGAATTTGATAGTCCGGACGAAATTCCGGCACGCCGGTTGAATCAACCCACTGCCCAAAGAAATATCGCATGTCCTCGCCGGCCACTTTTGAGGTTGCCCGCTCAAAATCACTGATTCCAGGGCGTTTTCCCTGGTTTTCAGCATAAAAATTCTTGAGGAGGGTTGCCATTTTGGCTTCACCAAGCACACTTGAAAGCATGCGAAACACAAAGGTGCCTTTATAGAAAATGATGGACCGATAGGCGGCTGATTGGTCATCCAGTTCAGCCGGAGCGCGCCCAATCGAAGTCTGGCTTTCAAACGCCAGCGCACGTTCCAAAATATCGCGGCACAACCGGGTAAAAGCCTGCTGATTCATTTGGGATTGCTCAAACAGCATATAGCAGTAGGTGGCCAGCCCCTGCGAAATCCAAATATCGTCAAAGGATTTGAGTCCGACCGCCTGCCCCCACCACTGATAGGCAACTTCCCGAATCAGCGTTTCCCGTGGCAACTCTTTTGGATTATCCAGTAACCGGCGGGCCAGCAGCGTTACCCCAGCGGCGGTGTAACTTTCCAGACTCTCGTTGTCAATTTCCGCCACTTGAAGTTTGGTGCCAAACGCATATGGGCCAAATTTCTGATTTAGAAAGCTCCCGGCTTCGGCCATGATTTCAGCGTAACGTTCAGCCGAACTTTCATTGCCAATTTTGAAATAGAAATCCACATCAAACCCGTTGCGCTGGATTGAACGAACCGAATATTCCCCAGCCGCAATCGTGCCAGGCAGCAACGGTTGGGTGACCACAAAGGTATGTCGGGTTCGATTGCCGTTGCCGGTCGGGAGCGGTTTTGAAGGCGATTGCTGGGCCTCGGTCGTTGATTTTTCCGTTTCGGCTGGTTGAGCTGGCCTTCGTCGCGACCCGGCTGGCTGGCGACGGGTTGGAGGTTTTGCCGAGTCAGTTTGTTTTCCCGTAACTGGTTTCACCGGGGCTGGCGGAACAAAAGGTTGTTCGGTGTGTTCGCCAAAAGCCACCACTTTAAATTCGCTCGGTGTCACCAGATTGATGGTGTAGGTGGCCACATCCGATGCGTAGGCGTGAAAGGGAAACCAACGGGCGGCATAGAGCAAATAACACCCTTCTTTCCCGACATACGCCAGACGTTTGAGCGCCAAAACCCCGCCTTCAGAAGATAAAAGCTGGCCAGCATACTCAAAGGTCAGGGTAAATGGTTGCCCCACCACCGGCGACTGACCAAGCGCAACCTTCACGCTTAAATCCTGTAACCGATCCTGGACAAACTGGAGTGGTTCATTATTGGGACCTGTCACTTTGGTGACTTCGAGTGAGCCGTTGAGTTCGAGGGTAACCGATTGAACCTGTCGTGTGACCTTCAAGGTGACAATGGCTTTGGCCGCCAACGTTTGGGTCTCAGGGATCAACTCAGCGTCAATCTTGTAGTCAACCACATCAATCACATCTTCCGCAGACTGAGCCTGCGTCGGGAGTGCTGAAAAAATCAAAAGCAGCATGACTCCCAGAGCACATCGCATCGCAAAACACACATTTACTTTCTTTTGTAGCCAAAAGGGGGAGCACATCGAGAATTCTCCTTGAAAAAACACCAAAAAAACCTGTTTTGGAAGTTGCCGGCAGTATAACTTGAAGCCTGGAGGCACGCACGCGTTCTGTTTCTGTTGAACTTCAGATGAGCGAAGTTGTCCACAATTCAAATTATGAAGTATGAAGTATGAAGTATGAAGAAGCTAAATTCTTATAATTCAATAAGATCATTTTTATGGTCCATATTGTATCAGCAATTCTTTGTTTGGAAAACAAAAGCCAAAAAAGATAAACTGAAGGGATGACAAACACCAAACAACCGGGAATCAAAGAGCGAACATTTGAAGAAATCTTCGGGAAAGTCAGCGCGAAGTTTGATGAAATCGAGGATT
>JACQXX010000084.1 GCA_016208495.1 Acidobacteriota bacterium
CCCCGCCGCCGCCGAAAACTCCAAACACTTCCGGACGAAGTGATTGCTTTTCTCACACCTGGAGTCAATTCTCAATCCAAGGCTTTGGCTTTGTAACTTTATGCAAATTTTATTACTTACAGCTTATCCTGGCGCTTATGATCGTGGGGCTGGCGGCAATGGCCAAAGTCAAACAATCAACGTTAATTCTCACGACCAGCCGAACCTCAATCCATCAATGGCAACGTGAACTACTTGAAAAAACAACCCTGACGGTTGATGAAGTGATCGAGTACCAGAGTGATCTGGGCCATCTGGGGCCAGTAACGCTGTCAACCTATCAAATGCTGACCCATCGGCCTCACAAAGATGAGGATTTTCCGCACTTGAAACTCTTTCAGGCTCAAAACTGGGGACTTATTATTTATGACGAGGTCCATATGTTGCCGGCACCGGTGTTTCGGATGACAGCCGAAGTTCAGGCCCGACGCCGATTGGGACTGACCGCAACCTTGATTCGTGAAGACGGACGCGAAGGCGACGTGTTTAGTCTCATCGGACCCAAAAAATACGACGTCCCCTGGCGTGACCTGGAAGGTCGAGGCTGGATTGCCGAGGCGATTTGCACCGAAGTTCGCTGCAAAATGCTGCGCGAAATTCGAATGAGTTATGCCATTGCCTCAAATCGCGAAAAATTTCGGATTGCCTCGGAAAATCCGGTGAAACTTCATCTGGCCAACAAAATCCGGGAGCGTCATCCAAACTCGCCAACCCTTATCATTGGCCAGTATCTTGACCAGTTGAAACATTTTGCCGGAATGTTGAATGTGCCGCTTGTGACCGGAAAAACACCTCAACGCGAACGTGATCGCATTTACCAGCAATTTCGAACCGGTGAACTCAATCTCCTGGTTTTGTCGAAGGTCGGAAACTTTGCCTTGGATCTGCCGGATGCTGAAGTGCTCATTCAGGTCTCTGGAACCTTTGGTTCGCGTCAGGAAGAAGCGCAACGACTGGGGCGAGTGCTGCGCCCCAAAGCAATCGGGGTTCAGGCTCATTTTTACACTCTGGTCAGTCGCGAAACCGAGGAAGAATCCTTTGCTCACCACCGCCAGTTGTTTCTAGCCGAACAAGGGTATTCCTATTCCATTCTTGATGAGGACGAACTGTGAGCTACGACTCGATCATACGCACTCCCGAAACCTTGTTTAAACCATCAATTCTCGCTGAGGTGTTGTCAACATTTGGTGCTGATGATGTGAAGCGGATTGCAGTCACCTATCTTGGAAAAGGTACCAAACTCAACAAAGCCGACTGTATCAAAGCACTGACCAAGGCTCTGGTAACCCCAAAGGCAATCCATCAAGCCGTGGCCGATTTTTCAGATTTTGAGCGAACCGCGCTTGGTTTGATCAAGCTTCGCGGTCAATCCTGGGCCTCGGTTGAAGAACTGGCATTGGAATGTCTGATGCTGAAACCGGAAAAGTTACCCGCCGACCTTCTTTCCCGTGGGTATTACTCCACAAGTCATAAACATTATGGTCGCCTCAATGAGTTGTTGCGGAAAGGGATTGTTTTTCCGCTCACGGGTAATCATCTGGATCTCAGTAGTTACCACCACAGTTTTGAAGTCGCGGCCAATCCGCTGGTTTTAAACGAAATCCGGGGCATCCAACTTCCATCGCTTTCCATTCAGCCAGTTGACGGGCCGCAACTGGCGCGGTTTGTCAAACGCCCAAGCGAAATCGTCCTGCGGTTGGTGGCCTTTGAACAGGCAATAACCAAAGTCGGTGCGATGAACCTGACCGCCAAGGGAATTCCAGCCAAGACGATCTTTCCAAAGTTGCAAAAGCTGCTCGGATGGGAAGATTCGTCAAAATCGCCATTCGCGTTCACTGACCCAGTGGCGTTTTTCTTCTGGCTCTTTCGCGCCGCCGGGGTGCTGCAGTTTCAATTTGATGTTCGCGAAGTTCTGGTTCTGCGGCAGAACAGTCCAATCAGCCAGCCCTATCTTCAACAGGTAACGCAATGGCTCAAGGCGTATCGGTCCATCGTTTCCTGGCACGAGCCTTGTCCCCCCGGGTTGTACCTTTATTATCGGGATGAAGACCGGATTCGCGAGACCACGTTCAATGGATTTCGGGCTGCCCTGTTACTGGCGCTGGGAATGCTTCCTGATCCAACTGCCTGGTATCGCATTTCACACCTGTCAGAAGCTCTGTATGGGCAATTAGGCTACTCATTTACCCTGGGCCGCAACTCCAATAGTTTGCATTTCTGGCGCGAGAAAAGCCTTGAAGAGAAAAAACGGGCGATTGACGAATGGAAAGCATCGCATCGGAAAAACTGGGACAGCCACGACGAAGTTTTTATTCGGCAGGCACTGTATGGCCCGCTCTTCCAACTTGGGGTGGTCGAATTTGCCGGTGATGATGACAAACCCGGCCAGCCGGGATGTTTTCGGCTGACTGAAGTTGGTCGGGTGGCCCTGGCACGAATGTATGGACAATCCGTTGAATCATCCTCCACAAAGTTCATTCCACAGCCAGACAAACCCTGCTGGCTGATTCAACCAAATTTTGACGTGATGGTATATCTGGAATCGGCTTCGGCTGAACAATTATCGTTGATTGAGCGTGTCGGATCACGCCAGCACGTGGATGCCTCCACCGCCACCTACCGGTTGACTCGGGACGCAACCTATCAGGCGTTGGAATCAGGGTTGAACATCGAAGGAATTATTCGGCAATTGCAAGCATCAAGCCTGAAACCCATGCCCGAAGCGGTTATTCGGTCCATGACGGATTGGGCCAGTCGTCGGGAACGACTTTCAGTGCATTTAAACGCTCAGGTTCTGGAGTTTGAGTCGGCCCAGGCACGGGAAAAGGCGTTGAAATCAGGTCAGGTGACCGGTGAACCAATTGGCGACACGTTTCTGCTGGTCACATCCGCGGTGAAAAACCTGTCGGCATTTTCAGTCATCGCCTATGAGCCCGCGCTCCCACGGTGCATTTCAGTCGAAGACACAGGCCGCATCCTGGTGCATCGTGACCTGCGTGACCTGCTGATTGTGGATCAACTTTCCGAACTGGCCGAACCAATCGGCACTGATCAGATGGAGTGGCATATTACTGAAAAAAGCGTCCGGGCCGCGATGAAAAAAGGCTGGACCGTAAGCGAGATTTTGAATCAACTCCATCGGCGGGTGAATCGCAACCTGCCGCCCGTGCTGAATTTGGCTATTCAATGCTGGGGCGGAGCGGCCTTACCCGAGCCAACAACACTCAAAAAACAGGTTGTGCTCCAACTCCCAACCCACGATCTGGCCGAGGCAATTGCCAACAGTTCGCACTTTATGCAGTTTATCGGAGAACAGATTGGTCCACGAGCGTTTCTGATCCCAGATGTTCTTGCCGAAATGATGCACCAGTTGCTGATTCAATATGGGTTTATTGAAAAAACCACTCCACTCAATACTGATAATCCCACACCTCAACGAAAAAAGAAGCAATCATAACCTGAAAACGAGTTCCCGCCATGTCAAAGAAAACCCCAGTTTCTCACGAATCTAAACCCATTCTCCACTCACGCCTGACGCTCCTGGAGGTATCAGACCCCGAGCTGCTGGAGGAATTAAAAATGGACCGCAAGCTTGGTCCATTGATGGTTCGAAGTTTATCAGCCTGTGTGGCCGTGATTTCACCGGGTTCGGGAAATGCCTTTATCAAACACCTGCTCAAAGCAGGCCATACCCCAAAAATTATCGAGTCGGCTACATAATCATTTTGGGCTGAGGGCATCGGGCTGAGGGAAATACAATTTTTTCAATCATTTAGCCTTCCCGTAACACGAGGTATTCATTCCAAAATGGTATTAAATTTGGTCCAGGATGTGTTGGGCCTCGGAAAAAAATCCTTCAACCGCTTTGGCAACCCGTGACTCCAGGCTCTGAATATGCCCGCGCTGGGCAATGAACCGGGCACTGATGAACTCAGTTTCCCCCATTTGAAATTGAAACTGGAGGCCCCGCTGATTCTGGTCATTGGCAAATGCCGTCAACAGGGTTTCAAGATTGATCACCGATTCTTCCAGTTGAATGGGAATAACCATTCCTTTTCGAGGTGCAATTGAATCCGCACCTTGCTGAACTGGCGGTGGCGACGGCAAGGGAACTGGCGGCGGAGTGGGTTCGGCTGACCATTCATCGGCGATGGAGAGGTCCATGATTTTCGTCTCGATCACTTCAACCGGTTTGGCTTCCAGTGGAGAGGTGGTGCCATTCGGCTCCGGCTCCATTCTTGAAGACACAGGTTGGTGAGGTGACGCCGGCGTGTCTGGGAAATCTGATTCTTCCGGCGCGGGTCGAGAGGGAAAATCCGGTCGGGATCCCCATTGTTTGGGCTGGTTGCGACGACCGTGAGTTGGCGGCGGATTGGAATCCACCATGGTTTTAATCAATTCATACACTGAATCACGCGAATCCTTCATCGGGATCTCATCAATGGCCTGGACAAGCTGGTCGTTACTCAAACTTTGGATCTTGTGTTTCAGCGGCCCCGGAACATACTGGAACTGGGTTTCAATGGCCTGGTACAACTGCCGCCGGAGGTCATATTTATTCACTGGCTGGTACTGGTTTGGTTGCGACATGAATTTATTAACGTTTGGTTTCATAGTTCACAAGTAGCTCTCCATAAAGGTACGGTCGTACTCGACATTCTGGCTTGAATTGATGGTATTGCCTTTGAGATCAAGGGCTTTCAATTCAGGACTTCCGCCTTCGTCTTCGATTCCCCGTGTGTGTCATCATCAGGAAATGAGAGTTCCGAAATGATGAACTGCTTCCTTGATCCAGCATCTGGATTTTCAGGGTTGCATCTTTCATCTCTCGTAACGGATAAACTACCTAATGGCATCTTCCCAATCAGTGGTCCGCATAAAAACTGGACGTGTTTGCGCAAAACATCAATAACACACACTTCTCAACTGTCGTGGACCGAAAACTATTGAAGGATTTTGCTATTTAGGATTGGATGGCTTCCAAAATACAAAACAATGTCTGGCGAATCAAGATAATCTTGTGGTAATTGAACCAGTCGTTGAAATGAATGATGACCCTTATGAAATTGTATTCTGAACTGGCCAGTTGGTTTCACCTGTTGACCCCGCCCTCGGACTATACTGAAGAGGCGGCATGCTATGCGGCTCTCATGGATCGGCTTGGTGTGCCGCCGGAGGCTTCCCTGCTGGAGCTTGGCGCCGGAGGCGGGAACAACGCGTCGTTTTTAAAACAGCGGTTTACCCTGACGCTGGTTGATCTATCTCCCGACATGCTCGACCAGAGTCGGCAATTGAACCCGGAATGCGAGCATGTGGTTGGCGATATGCGTTCGGTTCGGCTCAATCGTTGGTTTGACGTGGTTTTTGTTCACGATGCGGTGATGTATCTAACCACCCAGGCCGACCTTGACCAGATGCTGGAAACCGCCTGGATCCATCTTCGCCCTGGCGGCGTGCTCATCCTCGTTCCAGACTGCACCCTCGAAACGTTTCAGGAAACAACCGCTCACCATGGGCACGATGGCTCGGATGGCCGATCATTGAGATATTTGGAGTGGACCTTTGACCCTAACCCGGATGACACTCACTACACCGTGGTTTTTTCACTGGTCCTCAAGGAGGCCAGCGGCACCATCCGTTTTGAGCAGGATATCCATTCGTTTGGTGTGTTTTCGCGGGCTGTTTGGCTCAATTCCCTGGAGAAAGTTGGATTTGCCGCCCACGAAGAGATTGAACCCGAAGGGATACTTTTTGTGGGGCAAAAGCCCCATGCCTGATTATCTGGGTTGGCTGGCAGTTCCCAGCGGTGCAGATGGAGTCAAATGGCTCTTTTTTGGCTTTACCTGTTTGTTTCTCCCCTGGATGGCCTATCAAAGCCGGAAAGGATTCAAAAACCTTGATCCGGAAACCCTGCGACATTTTTCCAGGGTGGGGAGTTATATCAGCTCTATCATTATCCTTTTGGTATTGCTGGCGCTGTCGGTTGGCACAGCCTGGTCCCACGGCCTGGAACTGATCCCGATTCACATCTTTACCTTGCGAGCGCTGGTTGCCTTCGTGATTCTCCTGAGCAGTGTTCTGACGCTGCTGAGAATTTTTTTACCCGTGGCGGTGCGGGAACCAGTGCTTCGATACATCATCCCAACCACAAAGGCTGAATTTGTCTGGTTTAGCGCCCTGTCGCTGCTGGCGGGACTGGCCGAGGAAATTGCATTTCGTGGGGTTTTGACTTCGCTGCTGCAACAATCCTGGGACTCATACTGGCTGGCAACCCTGGTCAGCGCCTTGATGTTTGGGCTGGCTCATCTGCTGCAGGGTGTTCGTGGAGTCGTCGTGGCAGCCTGTTTCGGACTCGTCAATCAGTTGGTGACAGGCTGGACCGGATCGCTTCTGGTGGCCATTGTGGTGCATGCCCTCTATGACATCATTGCGGGCTACTGGCTGGCCCGGTATTTGAGGGCTGAGTACAAGTCCCCATAAAAGAGGGATGAGAGATGAAGGATGAGGGATGAAAGAAAACCAGTTCTTCAGCCCGAAGTTTTCAGCCCGTTTTCTTCAGCCCCATCAAAAGACTTCTCATTTTTTTGATTCCGGAGTATTTTTTAGCTCTTGACCAGGGTCAACCCACTTACGTGTTTCTTCTCCAGCCCATGAAAGCCTTTCACCTGAGCGACGAGTTTATCGACGCTGAAGCCGAACGTCAGATGATCGCTGCCATTGCCCAACGCCCCGACCTGTTTTGGGAATTGGGCGAACTGTTGCGGCCTGATGTTTTTTCGGCTGAAAGTGCAAGTTGGGCACGGCTGGTGTATGAAATTGAGGAACGCGCGCCGATTACGCAAGGGCACGCCTGGGAACCAGCCCGCAATCCGCAAGCAACAGCCCAGCATTTAGCCGATTTATTTCAGCGACGACTCCTGGCTGGAACTCACGAACAACTGGCCGCTGGATTGTTTACCAATGCGCCGGTTTCAGACCTTGTCAGCCAGCTTGAATCGGAAACCCTTCGGATCAAAACCACGGTCAAGGAATCAGTTACCGGGAACCTCCAATGGGGCGACGCCCTGGTGGAGGATGTACTGGCCGAGGCTATTCGATTAGCTGAAGAACGCGCCCGACTGGGGGCGGTTGCCACTGGCCTTCCGACTGGAATCCGGAGGCTTGATGAATGGCTCAATGGCCTCAATACCGGGTTGCACCTTCTGGCTGGTTCGCCAGGTGTTGGAAAAACCACCTTTGCGCTACAGATTGCCACGACCGTTGCCCGGACGGTTCCCGTGGTGTATGTCACTTTTGAAAATTCACCGGCAAATTTAATTCTCAAAGCAGTTGCAGGCCGCGCCGGAATCAATCCCCAACACGTCCAGCGTGGATGGGCCGATGTTTCAGCTCTGGAGCAGGCCGCCCAGGAATGGCGTGAGATTGGCCAGCGGGTCGCTTTTATTGAAGGCACCTCAGATTTGACCCTGGCTCAAATCAGGGCCAAGGCTCGCCATGCCATTCACCGCTATCAGGCAACAAAGTGTTTACTGATTATTGATTATCTGCAATTGTGGGCCAAAATGTCGGCTGAAATGCGAGGGCTTTCATCAGTTCGTGAAAAAGTCGAGGTCATGGGCGGCGCCTTACGCGAGCTTTCAACCGCGCTCAAAGTTCCGGTTCTGGCACTGGCCTCACAAAATCGAGCTGGAGGTGATTACGGCGAAGGAAAAGGGAAAGCCGCACTCGACAGCTTGAAAGAATCTGGTGATTTGGAATATACCGCCGACGTGGTGATGTTTTTGACCGCCTCTGATCGCCGGGTTAACAAACCTGCCCGGGCTATTGACCTCACCATTGCCAAAAACCGCAACGGCGAAATTGGAAAAATCGAATTGATCTTCCGCCCGGATTTGTCTGATATGCGCGAAGTCGCCAATCAGGCACGGGGCTGAAAACTTCGGGTTGAAGATTCGAAAGCTCAGGGTTGAAGAAGATGTGTTGCGCTGCGCGCCGGTGCTTCTCTCAAAATGTTGAAGGATAAAAACACTTTAGCTGAAAGTGGTATTCATTTGAAAATGTTACAAATTATTTTTTTGACTAATACTACAACGAGGTTTTAATAAAAAACCGGGTTTTAAGCCCAGGAACTGGGCGGCAGGCACGCTAGCCCAGGGTGCAACCCTGGGACCAACGGCCTGCTCCCCCTCCCGCCCCGCCGGCAACCGCCGTAGGCGGTTGCCGGCGGGGCGGGAGAAATTGGGGATGACCGTCAACCCAGGGTTTCAAAGACTCCACCCTGGGCTACGAGCCATCACCCGCTTCGCAGGTTAAAACCGAAACCTCGTTGTAGTACTAAGTAGAGCGTGTCGCAGAACTCAATCTGTAAAAATCCAACCGGGTTTATTGAGAAGTTGGTGGGGTTGGAAGAGAAGTTGACCATCGATCTTTGACAAATAGACTGAGGAGAACTCAAGCGAGGGCAGTCGCGGA